>JAEWGA010000026.1 GCA_023388555.1 Bacteroidota bacterium
CCCGTTTTGGAAGGATTTTTGATTATCTGGCCAATTCTATGCGCTAAAAAACGGATTGGCGGGAACAACCTCCAAATTTTAGCGGCTTAAGAAACGATGAAACGTCGTAAAAAAAAGAGGGCGTGCCTATTTCGACACGCCCTTCTTTTTTTGTATTGGTAGCTATTAATCTACAGGATGGTAACGAACAAATGCCTCAATAGCTTCGTAGGATGCAAGCCCCAACCGGTGGTATAGCTCTGCTGTTGCTTTGTTCCGGTCCTCGGCACGTTGCCAAAAGAGTCGTTCATCGGACCCCAAGAAGGGGGCACTTTCCATTTGCGATTGGTGTTTTAGGATGCTGTTTCGCTTGAATCGGAGTTGTTCTGGGCTCATAGGCACAGCCATTTCAATGTGGTCAATTTCCCATTCAGCCCATGCGCCACGGTACATCCACACCCAGCAGTTGGAGAACCATTCTTCGTGTTTTGTTTGGTCGATAGCAGCTAAAATGGCATCTAAGCAAACTTTGTGAGTTCCGTGCGGGTCGGCCAAGTCGCCAGCTACAAATATTTGTTGTGGTTTAATTTCATGGAATAGGTCGATGATGATGTCTATGTCCTTTTGCGTTAAATCACCTTTCTTAATGGCTCCGGTTTCGTAGAAGGGGAGGTCCAAGAAGTGTACGTGGTCCTCTTCAATGCCCACAAACCTACATGCAGTCCGAGCCTCTTCGCGCCTAATTTGCCCTTTTACTAATCGTACTTCAGGGGTTTCTATAGCCCCGTCTTGTTTCTCGTGTAGTAAGAAGTGGCGCATTTTAACCACTTCGTTTAGCATGGCTTTGTTTTGCGGGTCGCGTATTTCCAACAAGTTACGGATGAGGGATAGGTAGCGGATTACTTCTTCGTCGCCTACTGCTATGTTTCCAGATGTTTGGTACGCTACATGAACATCGTGCCCTTGTTCTACCAAGCGGTGGAATGTGCCTCCCATGGAGATAACATCATCGTCGGGGTGGGGGCTAAAAATCAGGACGCGTTTGGGGTTTGGAGTTGCTCTTTCGGGCCTGTTCGTATCATCGGCACCAGGTTTTCCACCAGGCCAGCCGGTGATGGTGTGCTGAATGTCGTTAAAAACTTGGATGTTTACGTTGTAAGCCGAGCCATATTCGGTTAGCAGTTCGTTAAGTTGATGCTCGGAATAGTCTTTGTTTGTGAGTTTAAGTATAGGTTTCCCCGTGATTTGGCATAGCCATACAATAGCTCTCCTAATTAATTTGTTATTCCATTTGCAGGAGGTTACAAGCCATGGGTGCCGGATGCGGGTTAGCTCGGTTGCCGCTTGTAAGTCGCAATAGATTTGTGTTGCGGCATGGGTTTGCAAGTAGGACGCGGGGGCGGAGTCCGTTATTGGGCCTTCTACAATCTTTTGTATGGATGAGGCTTTAACTTCTCCCCATGCTACTAATATTATTTTACGCGCCGATAAAATTGTTGCCATTCCCATTGTGATTGCGGTGGGGGGGACGGCTTCTCGGTTGTTAAAGGTTCTGCTGGCTTCCTCCCTCGATGCTTGGTCCAGTACCGTTAGCCTATCGGGCGAGTTAGGTAAAGAGCCTGGTAGGTTCATTCCTATGGTTGCCAACCTGCCAAGCCCTAACAGCATATAGTCCAAGCCTCCAAGTTGGTGGAGGGCTTCTTTCATTTTACTGTATTCGCTGTCTACTTCATTTTGGGCTATTTGGCCATTGAAAATGTGGAGGTTATTTGCTGGTATATCCACGTGGTCCAAAAAGTTTTCTTGCAAAGAGCTCTTAAAGGATGTTGTGCCAGCTGGTATGGGGTAAAATTCGTATACGCTGAATAGGTGGACATTGGAGAAAGATACTTTTTCTTCTTTGTGAATCCTTATCAGCTCTTTTAATACAGGTATTGGGCTATTTCCGCTGGCTACCGCCAAGGTAAATGGTTGGCCTGTAGCTTGTTTGCTTTTTATGTCGGTAGCAATACAGCGGGCTGCTATTTGTGCAGCTTCTTCGGCTGTAGCGTAAATGTTAGTTGGAATTTTTTCGTAGCGAGTTACGACACTCTGCTCATAGGAATTACGAGGCTTGTAGAGGTTCTCCTGAACGTGTGTCAGTGCGATCTTAGAACTTAAATTGTTTCTCATACGAATGGTTGGTGTTAAGGACATTGTTTGGGAATTACATTCTAATGATAGAATTTATTCCAGCTTATTGCTCGTAAATTTAGTGATAAAACCCGAGCTCTTTGGTTAGGGGAGCAAATATTTTGAGTTTCCAGCCCGAAAAATCCCTATTTTTAGGTACTTATTCTCCTGGTGCTGTACTTTGTTTTGCGGTGGAGTTGGTTGTTATGCCAAAGAAGTTATTATTGGAATATTCCGGGGTTGGGAAGTCGTAACCCGCGCAGTAAGTCTTGCGCCGACATCCTTCGTTTCGAGGGCATTTGCAATTCCAGTAACTCTATATCTCCATTTGTTGTTCCAACAAGAATCCTGTTGTCTGGATGAATATATACTTCTCCTGCTTTTAAGTTTGTTGTAGGTAATTGGGCCGCACTGTGAATTTTAACCTCGTGGGCCTCTCCTGCTATATGCCATGTGGCAAAAGCGCAAGGGGAGGGGGATAACGCTCGTACCTTTCGCTCTATTTGGGTGGCGGTATTTTGGGTAAAGAGTATTTCCCTGTCCTGTTTAAATATTTTAGGGGCTGGCCTCATTAAGCTGTTGGCTTTAGCGTTTTGATCTATGGCGGCTTCTGGCCCATTTTCCCATAGGTAATCTATTGTTTGGGGGACAAGTTTGCACCCTAAGTGCATTAGTTTGTCGTGCAAAGAGCCACCTGTTTCGGTGTTTGTTATTTCAACTTTTTCTTGGAGCAGTATTTTACCGGTATCTATATGCTCGTCGAGTAAAAACGTTGTAGCACCAGTTTCGGTGCATCCACACATGATGGCGTGTTGGATAGGGGCTGCGCCTCGGAAATCGGGCAAAAGTGCTGCATGTAAATTGAATGTTCCAAGCCGGGGCATAGCCCATACCTCTTTGGGTAACATGCGGAATGCTACAACAATAAAAAGGTCGGCTTTCCAGGCGGCAAGTTCGGTTAAGAAGGTTTCGTTTTTTAATTTCTCGGGTTGTAGTAGGGGGAGGTTATGAGCTTCGGCTACGGTTTTAACTGCTGTTGCTTGTAGCTTTTGTCCTCTGCCCGAAGGGCGGTCGGGGGCTGTAACCACTCCTACTATGTTGTAATGTTTTGTTACAAGGTCGTTAAGTATTGTTGCAGCAAATTCGGGTGTTCCAAAGTAGGCAATACGTAAGTTGTGCGATGCAGGCATGGGGGAAAGGTATTGAGGGGGGGTTAATCTCCGTCGAAGTTGGAAATAAGAATGTTTCTATAAGCGTTGAATATTTGGGATTTGGATATAAATCCCAAATAGTGGTCCTGGGCATCTACAACGGGAAGGTTCCAGGCTTGTGTGTCATCGAAGATGGTCATTACTTGGTCCATCGTCATCTCGGATTGCAGTTTAGCTGGCGGAGACACCATAAATTTGGAAACCTTAAACCGATCGTATAGCTCGGGGCGGAACATAATGTTGCGGATGTTGTCCAGTAGTACTATCCCGTGTAGGATGCCGTTATTATCCACTACTGGGAATATGTTTCTGTGGCTATTGCTAAATATTTGAACCATGTTCCCGAGGGTCATATCGGGGTGTATTTTGGAAAAGTCGTTTTCTATAACATGGTCTACCTGCATTAAAGTTAGTACAGCTTTATCCTTTTGGTGTGTTAGGAGCTTTCCTTTTTCGGCTAAGCGTAAGGAGTAAATGCTATGGGGTAAGAAGAGTTTTATGGTAGCGAAGGAGCTTATGGAAACAATAAGTAGCGGTAAAAAAAGGTCGTAGCTTCCGGTAAGTTCCGCTATAAGAAAAGTCCCGGTAAGGGGGGCGTGCATAATCCCCGCCATAACTCCTGCCATACCCATAAGGGCAAAGTTTTTTGTGGGCAAAAAGGGTGTAAATCCAAGGGTGTCGCATATGTAGGCAAAAAGGAATCCTACCATACAACCAATAAATAACGAGGGCGCAAAAACACCTCCGCACCCGCCACCGGAGTTGGTACATACAGTGGCAAACACTTTAAGCAAGATGCTTAGTAAGATAAAGAGGGGTAAAACCCAGCTTTTGTCCGAGAAGAAGTTGAGAACAGAGCCTTGCGTAAGGTTTGCATGTAAGTCGTTGATGAGGATACTGATGGAGTCGTATCCCTCTCCGTAAAGTGTAGGAACAAAAAAGATGAGTAAGCTCAGGGTTATGCCAGCAATTAAAAAGCGAATGTAGTAGTTGGATATTTTTTTGAACCACCGTTCCAGGTTAAACGAAACTTTTGTATAGTAAAGGGAGGCTAACCCGCACAGTACACCTAATAAAAGAACCCACGGAATACGTTCGAGCGCAAAAGGGGTGCTTGTTGTAAAGCTGAACATAGCCTCGGTTCCCGAGAGAGCATATGCTACGGTAGCTCCTGTTACGGATGCTATGAGCAGGGGCAAAACGGATGCTAAAGTGAGGTCCAGCATAAGCACCTCTATAACAAATATAAGCCCGGTGATGGGGGCTTTGAAAATGCCGGCAACGGCTCCTGCTGCCCCACAGCCAACAAGCAGCATTAAGTTTTTTTGCTCTAACCGGAAGAGTCGTCCTATATTGCTTCCTATGGCAGAACCTGTGAGTACTATTGGAGACTCTGCCCCTACCGATCCTCCCAAACCTATTGTTACCGAGGAGGCAATGATGGAACTCCACATGTTATGAGGTTTGATTCGGCTTTTTCGTTGCGATAGCGCATACAATATTTTGGTTACGCCATGCCCTATGTCGTCCCGGATTATATAACGGACAAACAAGCCCGACAGCAGAATACCCAGCACTGGGAAAAACAGGAATCCCAGGTCCACATCATTAAAAATGAGTTGCGACTTTACGCCGTGTTGTAAAAAATGGATAAGTGTTTTTAGTACAAAGCCACAAATAGCACATAAAACGCCAATGACACAGCTAAGTAAGCCTAAGAATATAGGCTCTTTAATATGTTTTTCTCGCCACCGCAGTAGTTCAAAGAACCCTTGTTGGATTCGTTCCTTATTCATGTGTGTGAAGTATAGCGTTTGGGGGATTATCGGATAATAGTGAATGTGCCATTAACTGCCAGCTTTAAAATATGAGAGGGCTGGTGCGGGATTTTGTCCTGCTGTCGGAACTTTACAATATAGTCTACCCCTTGTAAAATGGCGTTGGAAATTTCGTTGAAGAAGGCTGGGGTTGGTTCTCCTGATATATTTGCCGATGTTGACACGATAGGCTTCCGAAAGCGTTGGCAAAGGGCTTGGCAAAAAGGCTCGTTGCATACTCTAATCCCCGCACTGCCGTCCTCGGCCAAAAGGTTGGCGGCAACCCCTGTTACATTTGGGTATATAATGGTTAACGGTTCCGTGGCAATGGCAGTTAGTTCATATGCTATTTCCGGCACCTCTTTCATTAGTGCTGGTAATTTGGCATTACTATCTATAATGGATAGCATTGCCTTAGCGTCGGAACGTTGTTTAAGCTGATATATCTTTTGGACTGCATCGGGGTTTGTTGCATCGCAACCTATTCCCCAAACAGTGTCGGTGGGGTACAGTATTAGCTTCCCAGCCGTAAGGGCTGCCAAGGCTTGTGTTAAGTCCTCGGCATCGAAGGTCTGTTTTGAGTTCATGTATAACACCTTAAAATATGAAGCTCAAAGTTAGATAAATTAGAATGTAAAGGCAAAGTCGTAAAATTTTAGGGCTGTATAGTTGAGGATATTTAGGTATTGCTTTGTGTGTTGTTGCGAAATATAGGGGAGGGCGGCAGTATTATGAATGCTATGCACGGTTTCCCTTTTGGTGCATATCTTTGTAATTTATAGCCCAGGAAAACGGAGCCTTGTTCTTAAAGTACGGAATAGGCCTTAGTTAAATGTATGCTTTGGAAAAGCTACCTTTGTGGAAGATTTGTGGAACTACAGTCTGCTAATTTTTATCTGCTCTCAAAAAAGTCCCCTCGATATATCACCTAACCATGAATGTATTCTTAGAGTCTATCGCAAAACACTTTATTCAGCACTATGCACAAAACCTGCATAGCTATTGTTTTGTGTTTCCCAATAGGCGCTCGGGAAAGTTTTTTGCTCATTACTTGCAGCAATCGGCATCAGCACCGTTTATAATGCCGCAGATTACAACGCTGACGGACCTTGTGGCACAAACTTATCACTATAATACTGTGGACCCTGTTATCTTGGTTTTGGAGTTATACAAAGTGTATTACCATATGGTGCAAGAGAGTAGGGGTGTGCCTTTTGATTTCGATAGTTTCTATGCTGTAGGAGAAATGATTCTGAATGACTTTGGCGATGTGGATAGGCAACTGATAGATGCAAAGGAACTTTTTGGTAATGTATTCGATTTCGAGAGTATCAGGACCGACTTGCGGGAGGTGCTTTCGCGTGAACAGTGGGACCAGCTAAAGCGGTATTTTACGCTGCCAGACCATATAGAAGATGCCCCTAACGATAGGGATAGCTACCACCAGAAGTTCTCTTACCTTTGGAGCCAACTGTATAATTTGTATACGGAATATAAGCAAACCCTTAAAGCCAAAGGGTTGTGTTACGACGGCATGGCATTACGCCAGTTGGCCGAGGATACCGAGAAGTTGGAGCTTATAACCAAACGTTCCCGGTTGGTATTGGTGGGCTTTTACACAATAACGAAGGCGGAACGCAAAATTTTTGAGGCCTTCCAGAGGGGAGGGGCTTTGTTTTACCGAGACATTCCGGCAACCTATTTGCCAGAAATGGTAGATGCCGAGGAGCTGGATGCCTCTTTCCCGATGCCTACGGGGGTTGATGCCATAGACTTTGGGAAGGAGCAAAAGCATCCCGTTTTTGAAACCTACGTATTCTCCTCTACCGTTGCCCAAACAACCTTTTTAGGGCACAAGTTGCGGGAGGTTTCCAATACCGATATTCAGCAGTTAAAAGCTGCCGTTGTATTACCCACAGAGCGTTTGCTGGTACCCTTGCGAGCTGCCTTGCCAACGGATATAGAGCAGGTGAACGTAACCATGGGCTACCCCGTTAAGGATACGCAGTTGGCTGGTATGTTGGAGCTTCTGTTGCAGGCATTGCAAACACAGGAGCTGGTTGGTAAGTTAAAAGGAGATAGGCTATGGAGTGCAAGGGATGTGCAAGCTATTATTTCCCAAAGCGTTTTTACTCCAATACTATCTGGGGGTGGTCTTGCCTCGGGGGCAGAATCGCTTAGCCGGAGCATTTATAAGAAGTTAAGGCAAGAGCGCCTGTATAACGTGAGTGCGGCTCAGCTGAAACTTTTTTTAACCGAGTTGCTATCAGCCAATGAGGCCAGCGATTTGTTTCATCACATCTTTGGCTTAACGGATAAACCCACCGGAATGGAGGTATTAAGGTATGTGCGTGAGATATTGCAAATACTTTATAACTGTTTCCCGTTGAGCCAGGAAAATACTAATGACGAAAAGGAAGAGCAAGGTGAGCCATTAATTAATTTGACTTTACACCAAGCGGTTATCCCCCACCTTATGAGGGGGGTTGATGAGGTGATATCTTCGGTTCAAACAACCGAGAATGCTCAGAACCTTACCTCGTCGATGGCTTATAACATATTGCGTACGTTAATACGAAACTCGCGAATACCTTTTACTGGAGAACCGCTGAAAGGCTTACAAGTAATGGGAATACTTGAGGCTCGCTGCCTGGATTTTAAAACGCTATATATCCCCGATGCCTCGGAAGGCCTATTGCCTCAAAAACGGCGGGTAATGGGGATTATCCCGTACGTATTGCGCTTGGCTTTTGATATGCCTACGTATAAGTGGCAGGACAGAATACGGGCTTACAACTTTTTTCGGCTTATAGCTAAAGCAGAAAAGGTAGTGTTTACGTATGATGCTACCAAAAACAGCTATTCAACAGGCGAAATATCCCGATACCTATCCATCCTGAAGTACATATATGGTAGAAACTTAAATACACAGGGGGTGGCCTATCCTTTAATGCCCATAGGTAAGGTGCAGAGCGTAGAGATAGACCCCGAAAGGCTAAAAGCATACAGGGATGCCCTTGTGTTGGACAAAGAGAAGGGGAGGAGGTACTTATCGCCATCGGCCATAAAGGACTATATCCAGTGCCCCCGCCAGTTCTATTATAAAAAAATATTAGGGATAGAGCAGGAGGAAGAGCCCGAGGACTTGGTACAGGCTAACGTATTAGGTGATATTGTACACAATACGTTGGGTAAGTTACTCGATAGGTATAAGGGTAAGCCTATTGATAAGGCCGAGGTTAAACAATGGCTTTTGCCCCAAGACCCTACAATAAATAGAATACTTACGGAGCAATTTACCGAGCAAAAAATACGTATTAAAGGTTATAACGAAGTGCAATATGGCGTGGCAAAGCATATGGTACAGGAGACCCTGCGCAAGGAGTGTGCAAGAAAAGAGCAACTTATATATATAGGAGAGGAAATCCCTTGCACGGTGCGGTATCCCTTAGCCGGTATGCATGTGAACCTTGGGGGGCGTTTGGACCGTGTAGATGTTTTGCCAGGTGAATATATTCGTGTAGTGGATTACAAAACAGGTCGCGATGTGCGTACCTTCTCGTTGGAAGACTTTGATGTGAAGAAACCCCTCTTCAATGGGGCTGCATTCCAAATATTAGCGTATTGCTTGATGTTAGAGTATTGCAACGATAACTGTTGGAAGCAACAATACGGAACCTGCAATTTATTACCTGCTTTATCCAAAACTGTGGAAGGAGTAGGTGATGATTTCCTTAAGTGGAAAAAGGACCGAAAGCAGGAGGACTTACTTTCGTTTGCCAGCCTAAGAGATGACTTTAAAGCTAAGTTTGAAAGCATTTTGCTGAGGATTGTACGGGACGACCAGGAATTTCGCCCTGTTGTTGATAAGGATACAAAAACGGAAGAAAAGGCGTGCCTCTATTGTCCGGCTAAGGGAATATGTATTAAGGATAAAAAGGATTGGGAAGATAATACTCAGATACCCAGCTTGTAATATGCCACAAATCAAAATCCATAACAAGGGGTATAACCCCTATGAAGTAGCACTAAAAGAGCAACAAGAGTTGTTCCAAGAATTAATTAGTGCAAAGCAAAACGGCCTCCAATTACCTAACCACCTATTGCTCAATATCCATGAGCCTGTTATTACCTTGGGGCTACACGCTAAAAATAACAACGTATTATTACCCGCCAACCAGTTAGCGGATATGGGTATTAAGGTGTTCCAAACCCAAAGAGGTGGCGATGTAACCTATCATGGACCGGGACAGTGGACAATCTATCCTATTTTGGATTTGGAGTCCATAGGTATTGGGGTACGCGAATATGTGTTTAGGTTGGAACAGGTTGTACTGGATATGTTAGCCAAGTATGGTATTCGGGGCGAACGTATCTCGGGAGCTGCAGGAGTGTGGGTTCGTAGACCCGATGCCTACCCCGAAAAGGTTTGTGCTGTAGGCATTCGTTGCAGTCACTTTGTTACAATGCACGGTATCGCCTTAAATGTTAACACTTATTTGCCCCATTTCCAGCTAATTAATCCCTGTGGTTATACCGATAAAGGGGTAACCTCCTTAGCTGCATTATTAGGACAAGAGCTGGATATGAACAGGGTTGCACAAGACTTTATTGCTCACTTTATAGCTGCATTTAATTTGGATGTGGCTGAGCCCGAAATTTAAGAACCTGAAAAATTTTACCTTTGCGGTGCAATAAATTATGGAGCAGATGCCTCCGTATAACCATTTATTTAAAAATTGACTATGGCAGATTTTCTATCTTTTTTCTCTTACGTTAAAGTGACGGAAGTGTCCAGTGTTTTTATCGTTCTTTTTGCAGTGATAGATATAATAGGAGCGATACCTATTATTGTGAGTTTGCAGGAAAAAGGACAGAAAATAGAGCCTTTTAAAACTTTCTTTTTCTCGTTGCTTATTCTAATTACTTTTTTATTCTTAGGTCAAGCTATTTTGAATTTGCTGAGTGTGGATTTGCAGTCCTTTGCTGCAGCTGGTGCTATCATACTCTTTTTCCTTGCTTTCGAGATGATTTTTGGTATAGAATTCTTCAAGAATGATAGCCCCTCTGGCTCTGCCACCTTAGTGCCGCTCGTATTCCCTTTAATTGCTGGTGCTGCGTCGTTCACCACACTGCTTTCTTTCCGAGCACAATACCATGTAATTAATATCATTATTGCTACGGTATTAAACCTGTTGGTTGTTTATTTTGTACTGCGCAATATCCGTTATGTAGAGCGTGTATTTGGCAAAGGAGGCGTATATGTTATGCGCAAGTTTTTTGGTATTGTCCTCTTGGCTATGTCCGTAAAACTATTCACCGAAAACTTGGCATCTTTAATAGGCCAAATAAAAGGTTTATAGTATGGGATGCACTTGTGCGGTATTAAAGCATAAAATAGTATCTTTGTAGTACACAAACCCCTGCGTAAAAGGGTTAGGTAAGAAACAATTATACCATAACTAAATTACAAGTTCAAATCATGGTAAACTATAAAGATTTAGGCTTGGTGAACTCCAAAGAGATGTTCGCAAAAGCTGTTAAAGGCGGTTATGCTATTCCGGCCTTTAACTTTAACAACTTAGAGCAAATGCAGGCCATTATACAGGCTGCAGTAGAAACAAAATCGCCCGTTATCCTTCAGGTTTCAAGTGGTGCTCGTAAGTATGCAAACCAAACTTTGCTGCGTTACTTGGCGCAAGGAGCTGTAGAGTATGCCAAAGAATTAGGCGAAGAGGCTCCCCAAATTGTATTGCACCTGGACCACGGGGATACGTTTGAGTTATGCAAGAGCTGTATAGATATGGGCTTCTCTTCTGTAATGATAGATGGCTCTGCTCACTCTTTTGAAGACAATATTGCATTAACTAAGAAAGTAGTAGAATACGCACACCAACACGATGTTACCGTGGAAGGTGAGTTGGGTGTACTCGCTGGGGTAGAAGATGATGTGGTAGCCGAAACCCACACCTATACTCGCCCCGAAGAAGTGGTGGAATTTGTTCAGCGTACAGGGGTAGACTCTTTGGCTATATCCATAGGTACCTCTCACGGAGCAAATAAATTTACTCCCGAACAGTGTACGCGTAACGAAAAAGGGCAGTTAGTGCCTCCCCCCTTGCGCTTCGATATCCTAGAGGAAATAGAGAAGCAAATCCCTGGATTCCCTATCGTGCTTCACGGTTCTTCTTCTGTACCTCAGGATGAAGTAGAAACAATCAATAAGTATGGTGGTGCTTTGAAGGACGCAATAGGTATTCCCGAAGAACAGTTACGCAAAGCGGCTAAGTCGGCTGTATGTAAAATTAATATCGACTCCGATGGCCGTTTAGCAATGACGGCTGCTGTACGTAAGGTGTTCCACGATAATCCAGCAGAATTCGATCCTCGTAAGTATCTGGGCCCCGCTCGTGAAAGCCTGAAAAAACTTTACAAGCACAAAATCCAGAATGTATTAGGTTCGGACAACAAGCTCTGATAACCAGTATAACAAAGAGAGAGGGTGTGTCGAAATAGGCACACCCTCTTTTTTTTTTGCCCATAGCCACAGCACGGGAAACCAACACCAACGGCAGCCCCCAAGAGGAGGGGGGTATATGATGAGACCTTTGAAAATCAGAGGGGCTGAAAATTGGAGTTGGATTGGGTTCAAAAATGACTTCATTCGGGAGAGAAAAAGTCAGAATATTCCTTCCCCTTACCCCCTTCTGAGCTCTAAATGCGAAC
>JAEWGA010000010.1 GCA_023388555.1 Bacteroidota bacterium
GCAAACAGCACCACGATATCAAATACAGGCTTCCTACTCTCTTTCAGGACTAAGTTTGCAAAGTTTCGTATATCGTAGTCGTTTGTTTCCACGTAAGCAACGGCACGCATAGGTTGCGTTTGGCTTCCACCTTTGGGGAGGGGTTTAGGGTTTGCGTCGGACAGCGGCACAAAGTCGCCCTCCTTAGCCACTTTAACGAAGTGAATAACCTCTTGGTTGTCGGCCTTCAGCACAACGGGCAGGAGGAAAAATCCGTAAGGTAATTTATTGTATCCGGATATTTCGACTTGTATTGTACGCTCTGCCCCCTTTTCTTCGCCTAAGGTTAGTTTATAGTTTTCGGCTGGCAGTAGTTCCAACGCACCAGCACCGTATATTTCGCCGTAACGGCTTAGCAGGTTTTGGTTGGTTTTGGGGTCGGCCACTAAGTTAATGTTGGCGTTGGGGTTTCCTAAATGGAGTTGGAGGGTGGTATTACCGTCTTGAGTGATGGTGGTAACCCTTCCGTCGGGGTTAACCGAGCCGTTAGGTCCCGTGATGGTAGAAAGAGATAGCTCGTTTTCTTGCGTAACAGCCGGAGCGGGTAGCTCTATCACATGTTTTTGGCAAGCTACGGAGCCAAGCGCCAGGGTACAAGCCAATAGTGCGGGGTATAAATATTGTTTCATAGGATTATAGCATTAGTTAAGGGGCTGAACTTCAATGGGGTCTTCTTCGGAAAACACTTCTACCTTAGTACTGCCACCAGGTTGTTGCGACTTTAAGGTGAGGTCGTAACCATTACCGGTTCGGTCCTTCACCGCTTTGTTGTCGGCACTGTCCATTTTCCAATAAGCCAACAGTCCGGGCGTTTTGGGGTCTACGCTGTACATGTTGTCCGCTATTTCGTCCTTTGTACGGGCAACTTTCCATACGCGTAACTCGGCCATACGGGCTTTTATTCCACGTGCATCGTCCCAGCTTTTTCCAATATAGAAGGGGTTTCCTCCTGTTAGGGAACCACTGGCTGCAGCCTCTTGTTGCAGTTCACCGTTAATGTAAACTTTGGTGTTGTTGCCTTCGCAAACGCATGCTATGTGGTACCATTGGTTTGTTTCGAAGGTTAGGGCTACGTTTTGACCATTGCACTGTATTTTGTTGGAGGGTTGGTTTTTACCCGAGTCGCCAAAACGAAGCAGGAGACCGCCCTCGATACCCATAAAGGTGCTTATTTGCATGTTGGTCCTGAAGGCTTCTACACAAATAAGCCCTTCCAAGGTTACGTTTTCTTCTCCATAGGGGAACGACTTAGCCAAGGCGAAATAGTCGGCCTGTCCAAGGCGTACGCTCTTCGTTACCTCTACGGACGAAACGGTAGCTTGCACGGTGTATAGGATTAGGTTGTGCGGCTCCATTACCTGAATACCAGCTGTTGGTTTCACCTCCAATGCGAAGTAGTAACGTTGGTTTGGCTCGAGTTCTGCCTTTTTAGGGTCGATGCTCAGCTCTATGGCGCTGGACCTCGTTTCCTCTTTTTCCACCTTTACTTCTTGTGTAAAGGAAACCATTTCTTTAGGCAGGGGTTTGTAGTTGGTGTTTCCCAAGTACTTTTTAACGTGCTCGGTATCGTAGGCAACAGGCAGAGTCACCTCCTCCTCCACTGGGCGGGAAAGGGAAACGGAAACGGTTACGGCCGAAGTGAGCGGGGTGGTTTCTCCTTGCTCGTACGAGAAGGCTTGCGGGGTATAGGGCGAAGCCGTTTTGTATTCCTTATCGGCCAGGTAGGTAAAGAACATTGTTTGCTGCCGAGGAGCACCGTCGGAGGTATTACGCGCAGGCAACGTAGGGCCTTGGCAGGCTACCCACAGCTGTGCCGATAGCGCTACAGCGCAAACACCTAATGTATGTAGTATATTGTATTTCATAGGAGTAATGTTTTTAGTGTTGAAGGGCATTAAGTTGGATGTAGTTACGAAGGTTAAGGTAGGTAAGCCCTTTTTCGTACTTCTCCAGGTCGGCCTCAATATGGAGGTAGGCAACCCCTGCTTTGTTAGGCGCTTTCCAGTTAATAATATCCTGAGGACGTGGCAAGCGAGAGGTTCCAGTGGAGATTGTTTGGGAGTCGTTGTATCCTTCGTCGTTTTTGGCATCGGTAAGGTCCACTCCGGCAATAACTTTGGCGTTAGGCCACTGCTGTGCCATTGCATCGAAGGTGCTCCAGGTTACGTCGCCCTTGGGGGCTATCATTAGCCAGTTAGCCTTTTCCATTTCGGCAGTAGCCTCGGTGGTGGGGTTCTGGATAATCAGGATTTTCTCTTTACCCTTACCTGCCACTTCCGTAACTCCCTGCAATAGCTCCGCCATATCCTTACCTGTTAATAAGGTGTAGGAGGTGGGCAGCTCAACACAAATGCCATCGTACACCTTCGTGGCGGCTTGGTACTGCTGCATCTCCTTTCGGGTGTTTTCGGTAAGCGTTTGGGCAGCCTCTTGTTGCATTTTAGCCTCCAGCTCGGCTAAAGCCTTTAGCTGCTCGGGCTTGCTGGGGGCGTTTCCGGCTGCCCACTCCTTTTCTTTCTGTTTTCGGGCAGCTTTGAACTTGCTTTTAAAGGTTTTGAAGGCCTTTTTTTGAGCCTCTTCAACGCTGTAAAGGAGCAGTACGCGGGTATGTTTGGTGGTTTGGGTTTGTCGGAGGTCCGCCTGTTGGGTTTCCAACATTTGTTCTGGTAAGGTATTCACCACCACAATGTCCAACTTTTCGGGGGTATTGTATAGGCTGTAGGCATGGTTTTTACCCCAGTCGGGCAGGAATCCTACAGTAACTTGGCGTTGCTCCATGTTCTGCTTATACTCCTTTAGCTGCTGCTCGTTAGGGGTAAGTGTAGGGGCAACAATTTGTACTGGCTCCACCTTGGTGGTACAGCTTGCCAAAGAGGCAACCCATAGGCATAGGGGAATATATATTATTCGTTTCATTGCATCTGTTTGTAATAAGGTTGTATAATGGGGTATTACTTGCGTACCCACCACAAGTCCGTGTTATAGCTATCGGGGCCACCTAATTTGGCAACAGCATCGGTAACGGAAGCGCTGTTGTTGGACTTCTCGGTTTGGGTATAAACTAACCTTCGGATTCCGCCTTTGTCTTTACCGCTCTCCTGAACGATGTCGGCAACCTGCCCACCACTATTGTTCACCAAAGCACCCATTAGGTTAGGGTAACCGGTACGGCGCCACTCGGTGTAGGCTTCAATGGTGTTGTAGGGGTAAAAGTTAATCCACTTTTGAGTGATTATTTTGGAGAGCTTTGTTTCCAGGTTGGCCGCTTCGTCCCACTTCACCGTTATGGCAGAGCGGAAGGAGGGAGCACTTATTTCTTCCACGTAGCCATCCATAAAAGCGCCACGGGTGTTGTTGTTTTGCAGGTAAACAGTGGCTAAGTTGGCATCCACACCCCATTGTTCAAAGGATAGTTTAATCCCTTGCTCGTACAACTCTTGTGGGGTATTGCCCATATCCCAGCCTAATAGGGCACCTTCGGCCTTAAGGAAGGCAACCTCGGCAGCCGAAATCCACATGATAGGCGAGTTCTTTTCTATGTTTGGTACCGAGAATTTGTCGTTATGATCTTTGGACGCTTTATTCAAGCCGCGTGCACCGGCTATGGCACCTCGTCCTGGGGCTGGCTTAAAGAACTTCTCCATACGAGGGTCCTGAAAAGCCTTCATGTACTCTACAATATCGGCTCCGGCCCTCATATCCCCCCACGAGACAGATGTTTTGTATGCAGGGTTATCAATGGTTTTTTCTTGCGCATTATCGGCGTTGGTGGTAATTACACCAGCTTTAACAGCCCACTCGGCATACTCTTTTGCTTTTTCTGGCTCCACGGCCGAGATACGTACGGCTAAGCGAAGGGCCAAAGAGCGCGCATAGCGTACCCACTTCTTAAAGTCGCCCCCGTAAACTTTATCGTAGTCGGCATATTTAGCATAGCTTACCGGCTCCATGGCATCAATAGCATCGGCGGCATGTTTAAGGATATCCAAGTAGTTTAGGTAGAGGTCACTTTCCTTGTCGTAAGCCACATGTTTGGCACCGGGTACTACCCCCGAGAAGGATATAGGCCCGTATAGGTCGGATATCCGGTGACTAATAGCTACGCGCAGAATGGAAGCCCAGCTAAACTCGAACCTGTTATAGTCTTCGTTCGAGTATGCCCGTACGGGGTTAAAGTCGGGATAAATGTGGGTATAGGTATCATCGAAGGGGTAGTCGTTCCAACCTTGTCGGGGCGAGAGCTTGTGGAAGTCGTCCGAGAAGCCGGGCGTAGCGGATAATCCCGAAAGAACGCCCACAATATCAAACGTCATTTGCCAGCCGTTTTCTTGGTTAGGCACCACCCAGTCCTGTAGGTTGGCTATTTGAGTTCCCCCCCTTGGTATTGTTTTCAGTTCCTCCTCGGTAACACCGTAGGGGTCTTGGTTGTAAAGGGCGAAGTTTTTTGTGCAGGCACTACACAGGAGCAATGCTGCTATACTTCCGCTCAGTATATATTTATTGTGTATCATACTATATGCTATGGTTGGGGTTATTAGAATGTAGCCTTAATGCTAACACCTATGTTTCGTTGTGCTGGCATCATGAAGTAGTCCAGCCCCTGAGCGTAGTTGTCGGTAGAGGAAACGCTTTCGGGGTCGAAGGGTGCTTTGCAATAAATTAGTGCCAAGTTTCTACCTATCACCGAGAGGGTGAGGTCTGCCTTATTGGCTAACCATTTACGAGGCAAGCGGTACGAAAGGCGTGCCTCTTGCAAACGGATATTGTCGGCAGAGTAGGTGTAGTACTGCGCCAGCTTATTTTTACCACGTGTGATAAAGTAGTTTTGGGGGTCCACAGGCACGTTTCCTTCTAAGTAGTAACCTTTATCGCGGGCTATCTCGGTATCTTTGGATACTCCCATGTGGTCCAAGGCTGCTTGTGTCATGGAAACCACTAAACCGCCGGTGCGGGCGGTAAACATTAAGGAGAGGCTCAGCCCTTTGTAGGCTAACTCGTTACGCCAACCAAAGTTATACTTAGGCAGTACCGAGCCTAATTTAAGGGGCGTATCAAGGTCGCGTAAGCTAACGCTACCGTTGCTGGATACAATGATGTTTCCGTTGGCATCGCGGTTAAAGTCGCGAGCGGTGTAAATATCTCCCAGAGTCCCACCTTTTGTAAGGCGGTACTTAAGTGTACCCAAGCCGGCAACGTCCAGGTAATCCATGCTTTCGCGCTCGTTGGTTATGGGGTTCAGGAAGTTATCGGCCAAACTTAGTATCTTATTGTTGTTGTATCCTATGGTGAAGTTGGAGTTGTATTGCCACCCTTCTTCGTTACCTAAGTTCAGCCCCAAGGAGGCCTCTACCCCTTGGTTGCGCACTTTACCGGTTTGAATCCACATGCTTTCGTACCCCGAAGAACGGTCCACTCCCACGCTTATGGTTTGATTACGAGTAACGGTGTAGTAGTAGGAGCCGTCCAATGTTAGCATTCCGCCCAACCAGCGGGAAGATATACCTACCTCGTAGGAGTCGGTACGTTCGGGGTAAAGGTTACCCACGGGGTAAACAGAAACATTGCTGTAAGTTTTGGAGTCCTTGTTAGGTTTATATGCTAATTGGGTGATGCCACGTTGGAATGGGCTACCTACCGAAGAGTAAGCGGCTCGCACCTTAAAGTAGCTAAGCATAGGGTTAAGTTTAGCTTTAAGGTCGGGGCTTAGGCTTTCGGTCACGATGTAAGAAAGCCCTACCGAGGGGTAGAAGAACGAGGCTTGGGGCGAGTTTGCAAGTTGCGATGCCCAGTCGTTACGCCCTGTTATGGTTAGGTATAGGTAGGAGTCCCAGCCCAGCTCGGCACTACCAAAGATGCTTTGGGTTTGCTCTATCCAGCCAGTAGGCATGGCTTGAGTTTTTTGTGCAGCAAGGTCAATGTTAAACACATTGAACAGGTTGGGGAACCCTTTCTCGTTAAGAGGCCCTTGAATAAGGGTTTCATCGTAACGGGAGTCCTGAATGGAAGCCCCCAGGGTAGCATTAAGGGAGAGGTGATGCTCTGGAAGCTGGAAGTTTTTGTTAACGGTAGTCATAAGGTCCGCATAGTTTTGGCGGTCCACATTCCGAGCCTGCCCAAAGAAACCGTTTTTGGACATATCGAAGGTGGCATCGGTAGTAGCGTACCGGCGGTCCTCAATAACGCCGTGGGTAACATCGCTCCGCACCCGAGCACCAACAAACCATTTTTCGCTTTCGTTCCACTTATATATGTCGTAGGTGGTATTTAGCGAGAGCATTACGCGCTCCCGGCGTGTGTCGCGCGGGTTTCGGTAAGCTACCCAGTAAGGGTTCTGCAAGGTATAGTCGCCACGCCCGTAATCCCAGTTCTGCTTGTAAATATTTCGCTCGGGGTCGAATATTTCAAATGTTCTCACCTTACTCATGTTATCGCTCCGAGGCATAAGGTATGCTGGCACCAGCGGGTTTCGGTATTCGCCTTGGTTTATCATGTTGCGGTGGTTTTGTAGTACATACCCCACGTTAACATCTATCATAAGGTCGTTATTCAGCAAGTAGGTAGTGTTGCGGGCATTTAGGTTGTAACGGTTGTAAACGTTATTAGGCATAAGCCCGCCCGTGTTGGTTGCCGACGCCGAGAGGTAAGTTTGGTTACGGTCCGTACCCCCCGAAACAGAAACGGCATTGGTATGGTTAAAGGCGGTTTGGAAAAAGTCCCGAACGTTGTATCCTTTGCCGCCTTCTGGTATTAGTCCGCCCCAGGAGTCCAAGCTGCCAAAGCTGCCGTAGCGGTTCTGAAACTCGGGCAACACCAACGGGGTACCCCACTCTCCTGTATAAGAGTAGCTCACCTTGAGTTTGCCAGCTGCTCCCTTTTTGGTGGTGATGAGTATAGCACCATTGGCAGCTGCCGAGCCGTAAAGAGCCGCAGCCGAAGCACCGGTAAGGATGCTCACCGAAGCTATATCGTCGGGGTTGATATCTGCTGCGCTTTCGGTAGCACCACTGGAGTCGAACTGCCCGCTCCCCTGTTTGTTGCTGGTATTGGAATACAAGGGTACACCATCTACAACATATAACGCGTTATTGCTTTTGGAAATGGACTTAGCGCCGCGCATTACAACACGTGCAGCACTTCCCGTACCGGCAGAGCTTTGGTTAATGGTAACCCCGGCAACTTTACCGTTAAGGGCATTTACGAAGTTGGCATCCTTCATGCCCGCCAGCTCTTCTCCTTTTATTTCTTGCACATTGTAGGAAAGGGCCTTGCTTTGGCGTTTAATACCAAGGGCCGTCACCACCACCTCGTTAAGCTCGGTAGCCTCCTCCTGCAATACTACCACTAAGGGCGTGTTACTGGTAACCACCACACTCTGGGGCTTAAACCCCACATAACGAAACTCCAAGGTGCTACCCTGGGGTACCGAAAGCTCGAAAGCTCCATCTATATTGGTTATTGTGCCCTTGGTAGAGCCTTTTTGTGCCACCTGAACACCTATCAGCGGCTCACCGTGAGCATCCTTAACAGTACCCTTTACCTTTATGGTATTGGACTGTTGCAACTGCCCTTGAACGGGCTGTCCGGTGCTTTCGCTTGCCGCTCTTGGTGTAGCGGTAGCTGTACCAGCTATACAAGCGTACAGTAGCAACGAACTACAAAGAAGTTTCTTCATAATTGGAGATATGTTTTAATGATGATTTTTGTGCTTTTAAACCGTAAAGTACACACCCACAGGCTTAACGCCCTCCGTGTGTTAGCATAGTTTTTTTAGGTTGGCCATTAAACCATTGCCAAACGCTTATGAGGCTTAACCCTGCCGTATAAGCTCTTTTATGGGGTAGGGTGGCGAAGAGTCATTCATAGTTTTAGTTGATAGGGTAAAGATTTTTAGGTACTCAACAAAAAAAAACTTTGTTCAAGGCATTCAAAACTACACAAAAGAAATACGATACACATAAGAGCGTTATGTTTTTAACGTCTCTTATGTGTATCGGTATATGTAGTTGTGGCGGTAAAGCGTGTTATTTTTTACGGCCAAACAAACCGCCAATAAACAGCAGTACGCATGCTCCTACTACGGATACAAGAAGCTGACCAAGGGTGGAGCCATTGCTTTCGAGCCCAAAAAGGGTAAACACCCAGCCCCCAACAACACCACCAACCATACCCAAAATGGTATTCCAAATCCAACCAAGGGAACGGCCACGCATAATAGAAGCGGCTATAAGACCAGCTACAAGACCTACAAGTAAGGACCAAAGTAATGATAACATAATAGTTTTCGTTTTAGGAGTTAGTTAATTACACAGACCGGTGGGGCATACCAATGGAATATTTTTCTGCACAAAGCATCGTCATTGTGTGCAACACCAATCTCTATTAAACAAACCAGCATACCCTAACGAGTATGCCGTACAAAAAAGTGCAGTACCTAAGCGCTGCACAACAAAGTTCGGTATAACTTATCACATAACCAAATACCATGCTTGCGGGGGGCTTCCCTGTGGGCAGAGGTGGTAAAAAAAGGAGGGCGGACTCCTTTGAAAAAGAAAGCGCAGTTTGTCGCAACGAAAAGCGCAGTTTGTTGAAAAAGAAAGCGCAGTTGTTTTTATACGACTTTTAACACTTCTCGCAAACCCGCTCCAGCAAAGGGCTTGCAGGCAGTCACGCCTTTTTCTCCCCAAACGCCCCTTTTTCTCCCCCATTTTCGCCCCTCTTTCGGGACAAATTGGGGGATGTTTTTTGCCCCAAGTTCAGCCTGTTTTTTTTTGCCCTAAATTTGTCCTGTTGCACTTGCACTGGAAATTTGAAATATCCCATCTCCTCATATCAGCTGAAAAAAAATGAACCGCTTGTTATTGATTATTGACCCTCAAGTTGACTTTATAAACGGAACATTGCCAGTTCCAGAGGCTATCCCTAAGATGGAAGAGTTGGCGGCATATATCAAACGGACGGACGGCGAATATGCGGCAAAAGTAGTCACGCTGGATTGGCACCCATACAACCATTGCTCATTTAAGGAAAATGGGGGGCAGTGGCCAATGCATTGCGTGCAGAATACAGCAGGTGCGGCAATTTGGCAGACATTGGTGGACCCTCTTTATACTACACATGGCAAGGTGATAATTTTGCGGAAAGGGGTTTGTGAGAACTCGGAAGAATACTCCATCTTCAAGAACAAAACATCGTCCGACTATTTGGATAGGCTGATAGATAGCATGGGGATCGACCAAATAGACTTGTGCGGAATAGCAGGGGATATATGCGTGCTGGATACTCTAAAAGATGGAATAAAGAGGTACGGAGCATCCATTTTCCATGTTTTGCAGGAGTTCTGTCCATCTTTGGACGGAGGAAAAACATTGGATACAGCCATAAAAAAACTGAAGCCATGAATATATTCCACTTTTCAGCAATGACGAGCGTTTATAGCGTAAGGTGGATTAGTAGCATGTTTTTATGTACTGCTTATCATCGGGATCTTCTTTTCTCATAGTCTGCACCAAAAGAGAGTTTCTATTTGGGGGGGGGAGAAGCCAAGTGGCTTATTAGCAAAAGTATTGATACCTTTACAGCATCAACTGCCAATGCAACAGCTGGTTAAGGCGGGGTAGTGGCAGTACGTTCTGATTAACCTTCGGTAAAGCAGAATTGGTAATAAGTAACGCACGTCACGGGAA
>JAEWGA010000023.1 GCA_023388555.1 Bacteroidota bacterium
AGAGGCTTAATGCTGGGGATATGATATGTTGGAGTACGAACATACGAATAAGGTCTGGTTCTTGTGGGTGGTCCAGGAAGAATGCGCCAACAAGAGCTTCCAAAGCATCGCCAAGGATGTCATGCTCATGTAGGTTCCCTTTTAAGTTGTGCCGTAGCACACGGTCCAGAGCCAGGTGTTGTTGTGCTATGGCATTAAGGGTTTTCCGGCACACAATGCATTTACGGGCTTGTGTTAATTCACCTTCGTTCCAAGCGGGGAAGTTTTGTATTAAGTATTCGCTTACATATAGTTCTATTACAGTATCTCCAAAAAACTCAAGACGCTCGTTATTCTTCGAGTCCGAGGTTTGGTTTGAAAACGAGGAATGTGTTAGTGCCGTTTTGTATAAATCGTAGTTATTTACCGGTAGTTTTAGTCCGTAGGTAATGTATTGTATTAGTTCGGCCTCGGTTAGTGGGGTGTTGGTGTTGTGTGTAGCAAAAAAGGTTTTCAGGTCGGGAAACAGCTTCATAGTATATTCACATTTAAGTTAGTTATGTAAACAAAAATCCCCCGCTGGAAGCCTAATAGCCTCCAAACGGGGGATGTATTTGCAGTAAGGGGAAGCCTTACTCTTCGTATTTTTTGAAGATAGCTGTAGCGTTATGTCCGCCAAAACCAAAGGTGTTGGAGAGCGCAGCGCGTACGGTACGCTCTTGTTTGGTGTTGAAGGTGAAGTTAAGGTTGTAGTCTATCTCGGGGTCTTCATCTCCTTCGGCATGGTTGATGGTAGGGGGAACAACATCGTTCTTCACGGCTAAGATGCTAAAGAGCGACTCTATTGCACCGGCAGCTCCAAGGAGGTGTCCGGTCATGGACTTAGTGGAACTTATATTTAGCTTGTAGGCGTGTTCTCCAAAAACGTCTTTTATGGCTTTTACTTCGGATATATCACCTACTGGTGTGGATGTCCCGTGCACATTGATATAGTCGATATCTTCGGGTTGCATTCCAGCATCTTCCAAAGCGTTATGCATCACTAACTTAGCCCCTAACCCTTCGGGGTGAGAAGCCGTGAGGTGGTATGCATCGGCCGATAGGCCTGTTCCTACTAACTCGGCGTAAATTTTAGCGCCTCTTGCGCGGGCGTGCTCCAGTTCTTCTAACACAATGGCGGCCCCACCTTCTCCCATCACGAAACCATCCCGGCTGGCGCTGAAGGGTCGGCTTGCTGTTTCGGGGGAGTCGTTACGGGTAGAAAGGGCATTCATGGCGTTAAAGCCAGCTAAGCCAGAAATGGATATAGCAGCTTCGGCTCCCCCGGTGATAATGGCATCGGCTTTACCTAAGCGTATGTAGTTGAAGGCGTCGGCAATGGCGTTTGTGCCCGAAGCACATGCCGATACCGTTGCGTAGTTGGGGCCTCGTAGCCCGTACTTCATGCTGATGTGTCCGGCTGCAATATCGGCAATCATTTTAGGAATGAAGAAGGGGCTGAACTTAGGTCCTACGGCGGGGTCGTATTGCATTACCTCCAGTTCGAAGGTGCGTATACCACCAATACCAGCGGCAAAGATAACGCCTATGCGGTTGGTATTTTCGGTTTCGAAGTTAAGGCCGGAGTCCTGTATAGCTTCGTCGGCACAAATCATCCCGAACATGCTGTAACGGTCGAACTTACGTGCCTCTTTCCTGTCGAAATAATCGTTGGGGTTAAAGTCCTTTACTTCGCATGCGAAGTGTGTTTTGAATAGTGTAGTGTCGATTTGTGTGATGGGGGCAGCTCCGCTTTTACCGGCCAAAATATTTTGCCAGGTTTCTTGTACGTTTTTCCCCAGCGGAGATATAGTGCCTAAGCCAGTCACTACTACTCTTTTTAGCTCCATATGATGGTTGCGATTATAGTATTTCGAATAATTGGGAGTATACTAAAAAGCCCTAATGCCAATGACAGTGCACCGAGCATCAGGGCTTTTGTAAGGTTCTGCCCATTTTTTTAGGGCATTGGGGTATACGGTTATTAGGCGTATTAAGCTTGGTGCTCGCTAATGAATTTTATTGCGTCACCTACCGTTTGGATTTCTTGAGCCTCTTGGTCGTCGATGTTGATACCAAATTGCTTTTCGAATTCCATGATAAGTTCTACAGTGTCCAGTGAGTCGGCACCTAAGTCGTTAGTGAAGTTAGCCTTTTCGGTTACTTCATTTTCGTCGACACCTAACTTATCTACGATGATGCTCTTTACCTTTTCTTCGATTTCTTTGTTTGACATGACAGTGTCACTTTATAGGTTAGTACTCTTTTGTTTTGTTACAAAAGTAGGTATTTTTACCAATGAGCGAGTAAAAAGCAGCGGTTGCCCCCCTTAATACTGCTCACTTACCACACCGATGTGCAAAACTTAACCTTTTTTAAAATGAAAACTATTGCCATTTTTGCTTCGGGCAGCGGAACCAATGCCGAAAACATAATAAAATACACCACCACAGCTGGGTGTAACTACAAAGTAGCCTGCGTTGTGTACAACCGTAAGCAGGCCCAGGTGAAGGATCGTGCTGCAGCGTTAGGCATTCCGGCCCTATACATAGCGCCAGAACAGTGGTCCGAGCCTGCTACGGTTTTAGGATTGTTGCGCCCTTTTTGCCCCGATGCCATTATACTGGCGGGCTTCCTGCGGATGGTGCCAGGCTACCTGTTGGAGGCTTACCCCGAGCGTATACTTAACATACACCCCGCCTTGCTACCCAGCAACTATGGTGGGAAAGGGATGTACGGCAACCGTGTTCATGAGGCGGTAAAAGCCGCTGGCGAGGCGGAAACAGGCATCACCATACATGTTATTGATGAGGAGTACGACCAGGGAAGAATTATTTTTAGGGCAAAAGTGGGTATCTTGCCTACCGATACACCAGCAGATATAGCCCAAAAAGTGCACGAGCTGGAGTATAAATATTACCCTGTGGTAATAGCCGATTGGTTATCTTTATTACCTTAGTAGTGGTTTATAGGTTACACACTTATTATTGCCCTAAAGCCTATGCACAAGTTGTTTTTGGTTATATATACTTTTGTTGGCGTGGTGCTATGCTGTAGTTGTGCCAAGCAAAACTATTACATTGATGCACACACCAAGCGCGACGATGTAGGTAACTACATTATTAAATGGGAAGTACGCCCCGAGATGGATGGGCGGGTGGACCTTTTTGTTTCCGACGACCCAAACAGTTACCCAGCACACCCTTTTGTTTCGGAAGAAATAAACAAGCAAGTAGCAAAATATGTAACGCTCGACAACGTGTCGCGGAAGTTTTTTATGTTGGTTTTCGACCGAAAGGATATCGTAGTAACAGGAGCGCGTGTTATCCCCACCTTCGGGCCATTTAACCTGCGGGATATTGGTGGGTACCCCTCCTCCAACGACACCTATGTGCGCTGGGGAAAAGTTTACCGCTCGGGGCGAATGGACAAAATGTCGTACCGCGACTCCCTAATGGTGCAACGCTTAGGAATACGTACACGCCTATTGCTGCTGGACGGGCAGAGTATACCAGGCGAGTTTAAGGACGACATCCCCTCGGTACTGCTGAACTCCTCCTTAAACCTGGACCGCAACGAGCTACTACAACAAATATTGGCCGGCAAAGCTACCGTTAAGGAGGTGCAGTTAGCCAACCAAAACTACTTGCACCAACTGGCTTTTCATAACAAAGCACAGTTTGCAATGGCCCTACAATATTTATTAGAGACAAAAAATTACCCTATCCTTATTTCCGACCAGTGGGGAAAGGATAGGGTGGCCTACCTGATGATGCTAATACAGTGCATACTAAACATTAACCGCGGCTACATTTTGGACGACTACCTGCAAAGCAACGACCTGCTTACGGTGGCACACCTAATACCCGGGGGATACCAACTATCCAACAGCCAGCAGGAGGCATTAACCGAGTTTTTCCGTTGCCGGTCTCGGGACATTAACAAACTGTTTGCCGACATAGAGAAACACTACGGCTCGGTAAGCAAGTATTTGGAAAAGGAGCTGAACTTTACTATGGCACAACAAGTGCGGCTTAGGCAAATACTCCTCCAATACTAACCGCCATGCCCCAATACTACAACGTTACCTTCCATACCGTACCGGCATACCAGCACCAGGTGTTGCGCTACTTGCGTACCCAGCTTATTCCCACATGGCTTACCTACCCCCATTGGCATAGCCCCAAGCTATTACAAGTGGAAACACCCGAGCCTAACAGCGTAGCATTTGCCCTGCAGTGGGAGTTAGACCCCAAGGCACAGCCCTTCCGCTTTGAGCTACACTCCGACCCCTGTATTACCCAACTGGTGCAAGCCCTCCCTGGTGCTGTTTTACCGTTCGACACCACCATGACTCAACTGCCCCTAAGGTAACCCATACCACAGTGTTGCCCCCGCTCCCTGCCGCTAACCCCCAGATTCTGGTTATATTTGTACCTACCCTTACCAATAGCATACACCTATGATAGATGTACAAATAGAGGAGGGCTGGAAAAATGCCTTACACCAAGAGTTTTCCGAGCCGTACTTTGCCCAACTGGTAAAGCGCGTTAGGCAAGCCTACCAAACAGGGAACGTATACCCCAAAGCACCGGACTTGTTTAGGGCGTTTAATATGTGCCCCTACAACCAGGTGAGGGTAGTTATTTTGGGGCAGGACCCCTACCACGGTCCTGGGCAAGCCAATGGGCTTAGCTTCTCGGTACCAGCCGGAGTACCTCTGCCCCCCTCGTTACGGAACATTTTCCAAGAGATGAGCAAGGACTTAGGTGTAGCCCCACCTAAGAGCGGAGACCTTTCGCACTGGGCATCGCAGGGGGTATTGCTACTTAATGCCTCCTTAACGGTGGAAGCCCACAAACCAATGTCGCACGCCAACATAGGGTGGCATGTTTTTACCGATAACGTGATACGGCTACTCAGCCAACAAAAAGAAAACCTTGTGTTTGTTCTTTGGGGCAGTTTTGCCGCACGAAAGGAGTCGCTCATTTCCGCCCAAAAACATCTCATCCTAAAAGCACCTCACCCCTCGCCCCTCTCGGCACACCGCGGTTTTTTTGGCAGTAAGCCTTTTAGCAAAACAAACTACTACCTGCTAACCCACCACAAACCGCTTATCCGGTGGGAAGAGGAGCATGAACACCCAACCCTAAAACTTTAACCCCCATTTACCCTTACGCAACTACCATTATGAACATAGCTATTGTTGGAGCCAGCGGAGCCGTAGGGCAAGAACTCATCCGCATTATAGAGCAACGCCAATTCCCCTACAACACCATACGCCTTTTTGGTTCGGCCCGTAGCGCAGGAACTACCTATAAAGTAAACGGGAAACCTATACAGGTGGAGCTACTGAAACACGACGACAGCTTCCAGGGCATTGATATTGCCTTTGTATCCGCCGGCGCAAGTACCTCCATAGCGTATGCCGACACCATTACCAAGCACGGAGCTATTATGATAGATAACTCCAGCGCCTTTCGTATGTGCAACGACGTACCCTTAGTGGTGCCCGAAGTAAATGGGCAACAAGCACTAAACCACCCCAAAAACATTATAGCCAACCCCAACTGCACCACCATACAAATGGTTGTGGCTCTACAGCCGTTACACCAAATAAACCCTATCCGGAGCGTACATGTAGCCACCTACCAGTCGGCCAGCGGTGCTGGTGCCTCGGGCATGGACGAACTGCTACAACAAACCAACGCCTACGGCCGAGGAGCGGACCCCAAGGTGGAAAAGTTCTTTTACCCCCTGTTGCACAACCTCATTCCTCAAATAGATGTATTCACCGAGAACGACTACACCAAAGAGGAGATGAAGATGTACCACGAAACGCGTAAAATCATGAATGCCGACATCAAGGTGTCGGCCACCTGTGTGCGTGTTCCCGTAATGCGCGCCCACTCCGAAGCGGTATGGGCAACCTTCACCGCCCCCATAACTCCCGAGCAAGCCCGCCACGCCTTCCGCGAAGCACCTGGCATAACCCTAATGGACGACCCCGCAGCCAAGCAATACCCCATGCCGTTGCCTCTCTCGGGGCAGGACGATGTGTTTGTTGGGCGCATCCGACAAGACCTTTGCGACCCCTGCGGGCTTTCCTTCTGGTGCGTTAGCGACCAAATACGCAAAGGCGCTGCCCTAAATGCCGTACAAATAGCAGAATACCTTTTGGCCCACCGCCAGTAACCAACCTAACCGTTTAACTTAAAGTTTATGCGATTACCCTATTTACTGGGCTATATTGCCCTGAGTGCCTTTGCCTCCGTGTTAGGAGCGCAAGCACAAGAAACCTTCGACCTTAACTCACAACGCTCCGAAGTGCAGGACATCCGCCAACTTACAGGCCACAAAGTAGACCGAAAAGGGTTCACCCTGAACCCAACACCGCACTATATGCAGGTGACTCAGCAAGGCCAATTGGACCTTTCCCAAGGTATTACATTAGCCCCCCACGCCAAAGAGTGGAGCAGCCATTGCGACTTTATACCCACAACCCCTAAAGGTGGTGTGCCGCTAAGCATTCAGTATGGTAAAAAATGGTCCAGCCGCAAAGGAATTAAAGCCATTGCTGGCTCCTACGCCCTTGAGGTAACCCCTAAAGGTATCTTTATTTATGCCTACGATAAGGACGGAGCATACTACGGTCTCCGAAGCCTGGAACAACTAATAGAATGCCCAGCCGCTAAGTGGCTTAAAATACCTTTTGTAACTATTTACGATTACCCCTCGTTACCCGTAAGAGGCGTGGTGGAAGGTTTTTACGGCACTCCGTGGTCGCACCAAATGCGCCTATCGCTCATAGAGCTGTACGGTAAGTACAAAATGAACTACTACGTATACGGCCCCAAGGACGACCCCTACCACAGTACCCCCAACTGGCGCGAACCCTACCCACAGGACCAAGCCGATAAAATTAAGGACCTTATAGCAGCTTGCAACAAAAACCGAGTACACTTCGTTTGGGCTATACACCCAGGACAAGATATAAAGTGGAACGAAGAGGACTACCAACGCCTCCTGGCTAAGTTTGGCATGATGTACGACCTGGGGGTGAGGGGCTTCTCCATTTTCTTCGACGACATCTCGGGCGAAGGTACTAACCCTCGTAAGCAAGTAGAACTGCTGAACCGACTGAATAAAGAGTTTGTTAAAGCCAAAGGCGATGTTGAACCCCTCATCCTTTGCCCTACCGACTATAGCAAACTATGGGCAAACCCCTCCGAAAATGGACCCTTGGCTATTTACGGACGCGAACTGGACCCCAGCATTAGCGTATTTTGGACCGGCGATGTAGTGTGTAGCGACCTTACTACCTCTACCATGCAATGGGTGAACTCGCGCATTAAACGACCAGCCCTGTTTTGGTGGAACTTCCCCGTTACCGACTACTGCCGACACATTTTAATGCAAGGGCCAGCTTACGGCTTAGAACCTAACTTCACCGAACAAGACGTAAGAGGAGTGCTTAGCAACCCTATGGAACATGGCGAAGCCTCCAAAATAGCCCTATACAGCACAGCCGACTACGCCTGGAATACCAACAACTACAACCCCATAGATAGCTGGGAACGTGGCATCGTTGCCTTATTCCCCGAAAACCCTGCCGCCTACCGCACCTTTGCCATACACGCCTGCGACACCGAAACAGGCTACCGCCGACAAGAGTCGTGGGAAACACAAACATTCCGCTTTAAGGACTACTCGCCCCAGTTGGCACAAGACCTTAAAAAGGAGTTTGAACGCATAGTAAAAGTGCCTGTACAAATGCGTAACTGCACCACAGGGAAAAATTTGGTGCAGGAAATAGACCCCTGGCTAACAGAGTTCGGGAAGTTAGGCGAACGCGGATTACGGACATTGGAACTGATGGAAACCTACCGCGCCGGAAACGATGCAGCCTTTTGGGCTTTGTACGTTAGCAACATCATGACGCCCCAGCAGGTAAAGGACTACAACGCCCACAAAATAGGTACACTAAAACTACAACCATTCTACGAAAATGCTATGGACGACCTTGCCGACCTCTTCTACCGCAAGCTAACAGGCAAACGCCCAGCCACAGTTAAACCTATATCCTCCTTCGCAAACATTACCACTACCTTGGCAAAAAATATGCTGGACGGCGACACCCTAACCCACTACTCCTCGTTACGGGCACAAAGCCCCGACAGCTGGATTGGTGTGGACCTGGGGGCTGTAACACCCGTTTACGAAGTGGAAATTTTGCAAGGACGGAACTCCTATAACGATGTAGACTATTTTGATAACGCACAAATAGAATACTCCCTGGATGCTCAAACATGGAGGCAACTAACAGGGGCATTGGAGAAAACCTATAACATCTACTGGAAAGGAGAACCGGTACAAGCCAGGTACATTCGCCTAAAACGCCTCCAGTCCAAACGTACCAACTATGCATCGGTGCGCTCCTTCAGGGTAAACCCTTTGCGCCCCGAAGCCTTACCAATACGCATCCTTTCCGATGCACCGGAGCAATACCTTAAAGCCTTCGATGCCAACCTAACCACCGCCACCGCCCCCATACAAACTCTATCCTTTACACGCCAACAAGGGGCACAGTGGCTACGCTTATTGGCAAAACTGCCTACTGCAGCAAAGGCCAAACTTATACAGTGCAACGCCCAAGGGCAACCCATTTTGGAGGCAGAGCTAACCCAACACTTCACGCTACATGCGTTGGATGCCGAAACAGCCATCATCACCATTGAGGGCAACGGGTTAGAACTCTCGGAAGTCCTCTTCCAGTAACGTTTTACTCCGTATATATTTTAGTAGGTGCGCCAGGGCAATATGCTCGGCGCACCTTTTTTATTGTGGCGTCTTTCCAAAATATATTGCATACCTCCAACCTCACGGTAGGGTGCGCTTGCCCACTCCTAATATAGGTGCAAAATAAGCGGAAGCCGTTATGTATAAAAGCTATCTGCTAACTTTGTAGGCGAGGAGCCGTTGCCACAAGAGGCGGGTATATTGCCTCGGCATAGGCTTAGTACAAGAGCCTGGTGGTTGCCCTCCCCCAATAACTTTACCTATTGCACCTGTAATGAAGCCCACAGTTTCCGTTATTATCCCCTACTACAACACCCCTAAAGCTTATACCGAAGCCTGTTTGGCATCGGTACAAAACCAAACCTATGCACCATTGGATATTATTATTGTGGACGATGGATCGGACAGCGAACACGCCAACACACTGGATGAGCTAACACAGCATTCTCCACAAATAAGGGTATTCCATAAACCCAACGGAGGGGTAAGTAGTGCACGTAACTTCGGGCTTAAACAGGTGGTAGGCGACTATATTTGTTTTGTGGATAGCGACGACTGGGTAGAACCCGACTTTATAGCCACATTGGTAGAAACCCTCCAACAAAACAATGCCGAGCTGGCCGTTTGCAACTGGGTGGCCGAGGAGGAAACCCTCCCAATACGTCACTCCGCCACCGTTAAGGAGGAGGTTACCTGCTACAACAAAACAGAAGCCTACAATGCCATACTCCACAACACGGGAGTGCGGGGATTTTTGTGCAACAAACTCTTTGTTAAAAGCCTTATTACACAGGAGCTTAACGAAGGCTACCACTACTGCGAGGATTTGGTTTTTGTGGCACATTACATAAAGAAGGTAAATACCATGGCCTACACAAACCGCCCAATGTATCATTACCGGCAGGGCTGTGGCAATGCAACCAGCAACATAACGTACAACCCCAAAATACGCACCTTGCTTTTCGCCTACCAAGAGGTGGAGCAGCTTTACCAAACACTACAACTAAAAGATGCCCTTGAGGTACAAAAAGACGTCCTGAAAATAGCCCTAAACCTGCGTGCCCGGTTCAAACAAAGCAAATGCAAAAACAAAGCGGAGCTACACGAAATAGAAGAAGCAGCCCAAGCACGCATGGGGCGCATATTAACGTCGGGACAAATAAGCATCCCCGAAAAAATAAATATTTTACTCACCTGGCTTATGCCGGTTTTTATGTTCCGGCTAAAATACAAGCTCCTAAAAAGGCGCGCAACATAACCCCCTGTATACGGGGAAGCATTGGGTACCCCCCTAAGTAGCTAAAACTTTGTATCTTTACGGCAGTATAGCTATCACTATTGTACCACTTAACAGATGTACTACAACCGTGTTATATTGGTAGGCTTTGTAGGCCAGGACCCCGATGTTCGTTATTATGGACCAAAGCACCTTTCGGCATCCTTCTCCTTAGCCACCACCGAGCCAGGTTACACCCGCCCTACGGGAGAGGTGGTTACCGAGCAAACGGACTGGCATTTGGTGCAATGCGCCGGGGCCTCGGCTCGTTTTGTGGAGGATTATGTTAGGAAAGGCTCCTACCTGCTTATTGAGGGGCAACTACGAAACCGAACCTACACCGACAAAAACGGGGTACAGCACACTCAAATGCACGTTTTTGCCACACGAGTGGTAGGGCTGAGCCGAACAAAAAACAGGCCTACAGCTGAGGTAACAACAGAGGTACAAGAAATGATTAAGCCTAACAACCCAGCCTACGAAAAGTATGTGGCGGAGCTGGAGCAAGAGGTGGACGACTTACCTTTTTAGCCTCCAACACACTACCAACCGTTAGCCTATGGGTTTTAAACCTTTCATGACCTGAAATACGTGGACACCGACGACTACCTTTCGACAACCTTTCTTACCTCTTATTTTTCGGATATAGCAGTATACCCCCTCACCTGGCCTGTTACCTTGGCCCTTACGGGTGGTGTGTTATTGCTTTTGGCATCGGCCCTGATGTCGGGCAGCGAAGTGGCTTTCTTCTCCCTTACTCCGGCACACTTGGAGCAGGTACGCTCCCATAAGAAGCCCTCCGATACCGTATTGGAACGCTTACTTAACGACTCGGAGCGTCTCTTAGGCACCATCCTGGTAGCCAATAACATGGTAAATGTTGCCATTGTTATGCTGTTTAACTACGCCTTCGACAACCTGTTCGACTTTAGTAAAGCCCCCACCATGGGCTTTTTGTTCCAGGTAGTATTGCTAACCTTTTTGCTGTTGCTCTTTGGCGAAATCATACCTAAAATATATTGCCAAAGCCGCCCCCTGCAGGTTGCCCGTAACACCAGTGGCATTATGGACAAGGTGGCAAAACTGCTGTCGCCCGCCACTCGTATATTGGTGTGGATAGGTACCAAAATAAGTAAAGTAGTGAGGGTGAAGCGCTTCAGCCTATCGGCCGACGACCTTTCCAAAGCCATAGAACTGACGTCCGAAACCAGCGAAGAAAAGGGAATGCTTACCGAGATTGTAAAGTTCTACTCCAAAACAGCATCGGAGGTGATGACCCCACGCATGGACATTGCCGCCCTGGAATGGAACACCCCCTACAACCAAGTGCTAGACTTCGTAGTGGAACACGGCTACTCCCGAATACCCGTATACCAAGAGCGCATAGATACCGTGAAAGGAATACTGTACGCCAAGGACCTACTGCCTCACCTGCAAGAAAACAAATCCTACCAATGGCAAAACCTGTTGCGCAACGTAATGTACGTACCCGAAACAAAAAAGGTGGACGACCTGCTGGAAGCCTTCCGAGAACAAAAAATGCACATGGCTATTGTGGTGGATGAGTATGGGGGGACATCCGGATTAGTAACTATGGAGGACCTGCTGGAGGAGGTAGTGGGTGAAATATCGGACGAGTATGACGAGGACGACAAGCGTTACAGCCAAGCACCAGACGGCTCGTACACCTTTGATGCCAAAATTTCGTTAGTGGACTTTATACGAATAGTTCACCTGAAAGATACCGCCCCCATAGAGGAGTTTATGGACGATGTGGACACCTTAGGAGGATTGCTCCTGGAAATAAAAGGCGACTTCCCCGAAGTGGGCGAACGCATAGTGCTCCAGCAACACACCTTTGAGGTACTGGAAATGGGTACCCGCCGTATATCCAAGGTGCGCTACACCCAAACAGAACACCCTACTCCCGAAGCGTAACAGGTGGAAGGCCCAAGGCTTTATATTGCTACCTTCGAGGTGCCACCGCACCCCTTAACACGCCGCAAGGCTTTGGCTGTGCAACGACAACAAGTGCAGCATTTATTGGAGAAAATAACGCCTCGGCCTCGGTTACAGCATCATAAGGGCGGAAAACCGTACCTTGCGAACGAGCCTGAGATGTCGGTATCGGTATCGCACACCGCAGGGTTCGCCCTTGTAGGGGTAGCCCCCATAGGTTCGCAAATAGGAGTGGATATCGAGGTTCATAGCCAAAAAGCCGAGCAACTGGCACACCGTTTTTGTAGCCCGTACGAGCTACATTTACTTAAACAGTACGGCTATACACCGGTGGTACTGTGGAGCGCCAAGGAGTCGGTGTATAAGGTAGTGTCGGCTTATGTGTCGGGCTTCGGGAAACAAATTGTGCTACAAGCCATAAACCCACCAGTATTAACGTTTTTAGTTATCCACGACAATGGGCAACAACAGCAGGTTTGCGCGCAGGTACTACACTGTGAACAACCCACGGTTACCTACGCCCTTACCCCCATGCTGTTACCCCCCAAAGTGCTGGAATGGGAATAACACCTTGCGTTGTGGACCAAGAATAGTGCCCCCCTTCTTCTATAACTCTGGGAAATAGCTTTAACTTTGTTTTTCCGTCACTCCTTAAATAATTATTACGTATGCCAACTGTTACACCTGCCGAAACAATATACCAGCTCTACCTGCAACACCCTAATGTGTGTACCGATACCCGTAAACTACAACCAAAGGACCTTTTTGTAGCATTACGAGGAGCTAACTTTAATGGTAACAACTACGCCTTGCAAGCCCTACAACAAGGGGCGGCAGCAGCTATTGTAGATGAAGCCTCGCTGGCTAATACCCCGGGCTGCTACTACGTGCAGGATAGCTTGCGCACCCTGCAAGCCTTGGCAAACCATCACCGAAAAGAGTTAGGCGTAACAGTGGTAGGCGTAACGGGAACCAATGGCAAAACAACAACAAAGGAGCTACTATTAGCCGTATTACAACAACGTTTTAAGGTGCTAGCCACCGAGGGAAACCTGAATAACCATATAGGCGTTCCCCTAACCCTGTTAAAGCTAACACCCCAACACCAAATAGCAGTGGTGGAAATGGGAGCAAGCGCGGTGGGCGACATACAGGAGCTGGCAGAGATTGCCGAACCCAACATTGCCGTGGTAACCAACGTAGGGAAGGGACACCTATGCTCCTTTGGCTCTGTGGAAAACATACTGCAAACAAAAAGCGAGCTACCCCAATACACCATAGCACATGGGGGAACCTTCTTTTTAAATGCCGACGACCCTTTATTATGGGAACGCTGGGGAAACTGCAACCCTTACACCTACGGCTGCGGCAACAAAGCCCAACTGCAAGGCAAAGTGCTGGAGTGTAACCCCTACCTGCACTTTAGCTGCACCACCCCTAATGGCGAAACCACCCAAGTACACACCCGCCTGGTAGGAAGTTACAATATATACAACGCCTTAGCTGCCATGGCAGTAGGCATGCACTTAGGGCTGGATCTGGCTACCGCTACCCAAGGAATCCAAAGCTACACACCCACCAACAACCGCAGCCAATACCTGCAAAAGGATGGCAAAGCCTATATTTTGGACTGCTATAATGCCAATCCAACAGGTATGCGTGCCGCCATTGCCACCTTAGTTGCCACCCCAGCAAAACACCGTTTTGCACTGTTGGGCGATATGTTGGAGTTGGGGAACTACAGCATGGAGGAGCATTGCAACGTGTGTAAGCAGCTGAGCAATAACCGCGATGCCCTTACTCAGGTATGGTTATGTGGCGAACACTTTACCCAAGCCATTAAGCAGCTGGGGTGGAGCACGGAGCAGCTGCCATTCCTCCTGTTTGCCAACGTGCAACAAATGAGGGAACACTTGGCTAAGCATCCCCTTCCCAACGAGTCTGTAACCCTAATAAAAGGCTCGCACTCGGTAGGCCTACAAGCACTATTAACCGATATTTAATTGCCAAACCAACATATTCTACTACTCATTTCGTGCAAAAATGCGCAACAATTGGGACTGTTCTTATATCTTTGTTCCGTAGAAAACCTAACATCTGCTTGTATAACGATTAATTACAAACACCTCATTTCGCTATGAAAAAACCGCAGACACTATCCATTACCGAAGCGGCAAACCTTATTCAAAGTGGCAACAGGATTGTGCTGGGGCATGCTTGCTTAACCCCAACCTGCCTTATGGAAGAGCTTTACCGCCAACGAGAGCGCCTGCATAATGTCACTATTTTTCACATGATTTATTTGGGTGGCGAGCTTTTGCACCTGCGTCCCGAATGCGAAGGACACTTCAGGGGACGGATACCGTTTATCTTAGGCCCCGATGCCCGAGCTGCCGTGCAAGAGTCGCGTGCCGACTATTTACCCATACACTTCAGTTACGTACCCTCTTTATTTACCCCAGGAGCACCCTACGAAACGCCCGACTGGACCCTGTTGCAGGTGTCGCCTGCTGACGAAAACGGATATTACAGTTGCAGCCTTTCGTCCGACTTCTCGTTACCCGCAGCCAAAGCCTCCAAAGGCGTTATAGCCGTAGTAAACCCCCAACTGCCTTACATTGGTGGCGACAACCTACTGCACGAAACCGAAATAGCTGCCTTGGTACACCATAGCAGCACCCCATTTACAGTGCCAGCCAGCAAAACCGAGGAGGTAGACGAGGCTATAGCCAACCGCTGCGCCGAGCTTATACCGGACCGGGCCACTATTCAAATAGGGATTGGTGCTATACCAGATGCCGTACTGGGCAAACTAACCAACCATAAGGACTTGGGAGTACATACCGAACTGTTCTCGGACAGCGTGATGCACCTTCACAAACAAGGCGTTATAACAGGTAAATACAAACGTACCCATACCAATAAGGTTGTTGGCTCCTTTGTAATGGGAAGCTCCGAGCTATACCAATACATCCACAAAAACCCCGAATTTGAGCTTTACCCCGTGCATTATGCCAACAACCCACATGTTATTGGGAAAGAGGATAACTTTGTTTCCATCAACTCCTGTATAGAAATAGATTTGTATGGGCAGGTTTGTGCCGAAAAAATTCATGGTAAAATGTTCAGCGGGTCGGGCGGTCAGCTGGATTACCTACGTGGAGCACGATACTCCAATGGAGGAAAAAGTATTTTGGCTCTGCGCTCCACCACCAAAGGCGACACCATTTCCCGTATTCGCCCTAACCTGCATCCGCAAGCCTGCGTAACCTCCCCCCGTAACGACGTAGATTACATTGTTACCGAGTATGGGGTAGCACGCATGTTCGGGGCAACAGAAATGGAACGCGCTAAACAGCTTATTAACATAGCCCACCCCAACTTCCGCGAAGAATTGGAGCGCGAAGCCCACAGCCGTTGGAACTTAGGCAAAGTATTTTAACCCTAAATACGGTAACTTACAGTATAAAAAAGCTGCCTCCCAAAGTTGAACACAAAACTTTTGGGAGGCAGCCCTTTTGGGGGTACACCCTCCTTTTTGCTAAGATATTAAGGGGTTATTTGTAACCTTTGGCTTTGCTTTCGATGGTTGATGTTTGGCGAGATATAGAACCCGGTATTCCTCCATGTAAAGCCGTTTCCCAATTGCCATAGTTGGGGTTAGGAAGAAGTATAAAACGACGCCCTATTTGGTTTCGCTGATTGAAGAGTGCCCTTTCTCTCTCCTGCTCATTAGGGCTATCAAAAACCGAAAGGAAGTCCCCAAGGTTATCGCCTAAATACAAAATAACTTCGTAATTCTGGGTTACTGCCAACCGGCGTTCTTCTTTGTCCGAGGTGTTTCCCCTTAGTAGTAGGTGAGCATCGTCGGCATAAGGAAAGCCAAAGGCCTTTAGGTTACGAAGCGTTCCGTTGCGGTCCTGCTCGGAACGGTTGGAGATGTAAAAGACTTCAACCCCCGCTTTGGCGGCTTTGGAGAAGAAGCGTAATGCACCAGGCAAGGTGTCGGCACAGGCCTTAGCACACCATTCGTGCCAGGATTGGGACTCATAAAGGAGGTTCTTACGGGCTTGATGAACCGCATTGGGAGAGTTATCCAGGAAGGTTTCATCGATATCTGTAATAACCGCTAACTTTTTCCCTTGGTTTTGAGGGTTCTGCAGGGCTTCCTCCAAACGCCATTCTGCTAAGTTGTAAGCCTGCAAACAGAGGCCTTTATACTCGGCCGCGCGTTGCATCCACACTGCGGTATAAAGTTTTGCAAAGGGTAAAGGGCGTAGCGTTTGGGGGCTGGTATTGGTATTTGTAGCCTCGCTGTACTTAATGGTAATACACGATACGAATGCTAATGGTAGCAGCACAATAAGGGATAATAACTTTCGCATATTAGACTATTTAAAGGTGAAAACTAATGGAGCCGAGTACACCAACGCCCGTACGGTCGTAATAGAGCCAGCGGGTAGCTTTGCTATTGGCAATGTTGTAGGCTGTGAGGGAGGCGGATATTTGTTTTGTTACCCGATAGTTAGCACCTATGTTAAGGGTGGGACACCACGGAAGTTTAACAACCTCGGCCTGAATGTTTTGTAGTTGCATTCCGCCTAACACTTCCATATCGGCATGCAAAACCAGGCGACTCAGCGGAGTATACGTGGCAAAAGCTTTTAGTGTATATGTAGGTAAACCTAATACGGGAGCAGGGGCCTCTTCCTTAACTTGGGAGGAATAGGTACGGAGTTGAGCCTCGGCCCCTAAACGAAAACCGTAAGGAGTAACTACATTGGCATGCAGGTTAAGAAAGAGCGACTGCAATGCAGTGCGTGGGCGTAGGCTATAGTAGGCTGTTGTTAGGGTTTGCTCTTGTTGTTGAGTAACGAGAGGAAGGGTAACCCAATCCATAAGCCTGTTATATTGCTGCCAACCACCTCGGACTCCGGCGGAGAAGCCGTACCAATTCCCCAGTTCAATCCCTAAAGAGGCTCTAATAGGAACAATGTCCATGGCATCGTATAAGGAAGGAGCGTAAAAATAGCGGTTTTGTTTATAGGTGTCTCGGAGACCGTAAACAGATGCTCCGCCATCCAGCGTTAGGGTAAGAGTGGCGGTAGGGGCCATAACCCATTGAAGGTTAACATCCGGCACTATCAGCACCGATTTATTGCCTTTGTTAAGCAGTTGTATTTGTGCACCAAACCTGCCTTTTAGGGTTTCATAAGCCATATCCACATAAGGAGATACGCCAATAACAAAGGGGGCATTGGCAGTAGAGGGAGCATAAGGAGCTTTGGAAACAGAAAACTGTGCCAAGGCGCCTAAACCAGCCTGCCATACTTCGGATACAGCATATCCTAAATTGGCTTTGCCGTTTAGGAGTAATTGCGCTGCATGAATAGGAGCAAAAATATTGGGCTGTTGGGAAGGTTCGGGAGCAAGTAACGGTGTTTCGGTTTTACCGCTGGGGTCGGATTTGTCGGCAAAGTCTATACTTAACTTACCTTCATAGCTCCAGGGTGAAACAACCTCTAACGGGGTACGTGCTTTCTGTAAATCGGCATGTATTCCCGCCATAGTGTACATAGGGTATACCGGAGTAAAAGGGGTAGCGGTTTGAGGTAATACACACCCGTATACATTGTACTTGTCGTAAAATAAATTGGCGGTGGCAAGAAGCAAACCGTCCGATAGCTGATGGGTATACCTAAGGCTTGCTTCGGTATCGTGAGTAATACGGGTCTGTTGTGGAACGGAGGTTTTATTGGTTCCTATTTTACCCCTAAAAGTGTCGTGGGTTATTAAGAGGTCGAGGCTCGAATCCTCGGTAACATCCAAGTGGCCGCCTATCCTAACACCTACCCGAGCCGGAGTTCCACCGTAAAGCTTCAGGAACCAGTTCCGCGGAGCGTAGTTGGGGGCGTGGCTTTCGTACAAAGGATTAAAAAGGCGCGGTTGTACATTTAAAGCCACATCATAGTTGCTACGTACAAAAGAAAGCGGCGTCAGCTTTTTAGGCCCCTTCTGCTCTAAAGGCGTAAAATAGGTTTTCGTTACTTTCTGAGCGGAGGGAACAAATTCCTTTTCTAATACCATTTCTCGGTTCAGGGAGTCCTGTTGCATCACGCCAGAAGCTTTAACCACCTGGGGCAAAAGGGCGATAAGCAACATTATTACCGGTTTCCACATCTTATGTATCATAATTATTGGTATTTGCTGGTTACAATTGGTTTAGGCGTTGTTTAATCATAGCTAAAATACCATCGGTAGCATCGTTGTAATTGGAACGGACACTCTCCAGGTAGGTTTTAGCTGTAGCCTTATCGCCTTGTTTAACATATATGTCCGATAACAAAATAAAGGCTCGAGCCAGCCAATAGGTATCGGTAGTTCCTTTATCTATTAGTTTTTGAATACGCGCCTTGGCTTCCTCTTGTTTTCCTTGGTCGTATGCTTGTAAAGCTAATACCACCTGCGCTCTTGCGGCATATGTATGGGCCGACGATAGTTGCAACAGCCTATGAGAAAGGGCTACAGCCGTTTCCTTTTGGTTTGCTCGTGCAGCTACATCAATAGCCTCACCCAATACTTGTAACTGAGTGGCATTATTTACCACTAAAGAACCAACGGGAGAAAGGTCCTGTGCCAACGCTATAATAAAGGCATTACTGTTCGACTTTCGTGCCTGCTCCACAGCACTTACTATAGCACTGCTTCTTGTTTCCTCGTTGGCAATGGTTTTGGCAAGTAAAACATATGCTTCAGCAGCTTCGCCCGAACGCCCACTTTCGCTAAGAGACATAGCTTTAAGCTGAAGAGCATCGCGCTTTAACTCTGGGGCATTAACGGAAGGTAGCAACCTTTCCAAAGCGTTTACTGCATCGGGATACCTTTTGTTTTTGTACATTAAATAGGCTTGGTTGTATAAAGCCTTTTGCGCAAATGCACCGGCAGGGTATTTGGTTAAATAATTTTCCAAGGCTTGCTCTGCCTCTTGTACGTTCCCCTCTGCAACAATACGTTCGGCCGCTAAGTAAGCTAAAGAGTCCTGCTCAACATCCGATAAGATATTGGCTCCACCAACCTCCTTTACCAGTTGAGCATAGCGTTCTACTTGGTTTAACTCTATGCTAATGCTTTTCAGGTCCTGCAAAGCCGTTCTGGCTTCAGGGGTATGAGGATACTTACGCACAACTTGGGTGTAAATATTGGCAGCTTCCTTCATATCTCCCGAGTTAAAGTAGGTAAGCCCTAACTGCACACCTGCCTTTGGTGCAATAGGGTCCTGAGGATAGGTTTCAAACACCCTTCGGAAAACAACCGAGGCGGCTCGTTCATTGGCTTGTAAGCTAAGCGCTCTTCCTTGTTCGTATAACGCTTCGGGGATGTATTTGGAGTTTGGGTAGTGCCCCGATAACCCAGCAAGCGTATGTGCTTTGGCATCGTATTGTTTAAGAAGCCCTTGCGTCATACCTTTTTTTAATAGCGCATAATCGGCCTCCTCTCCATGAGCCTCTTCGGCTTTGGTATATAAGCCGTATGCCTTGTTGTACTCTCTTTGAAGTACAGCAATATCTCCAAGCCTGTTATAAATTGTAGTAATGTCGTTGGCTGTAGGGTTGGGCTTAGCAGCTAAATACTGGTTAAAGCTGGCTTGCGCATTCTGCCAATCGGCTACCGAGTAGTAAGCGTATCCTAAATTATAGTATGCATTAGGATTAAGAGGGGTATCGGCTGGCCGAAGTGCTAAATACTGGCGAGTGGCGTTTATTGCTTCTTGGTAAGCACCATTTCGGTAAGCAACCTCACCTTTCCAAAAGTAGGCCTCGGCAACACTTTTAGCATCTTTGCCCGAAGCTATTATAGCGTCGTAAGCCTGCGAGGCTTCCTCAGTTTTTCCAGCCCCTAATAACTTGTTAGCTCCTCTCAGCCTAACTTTTTCACGCACAGAAACTAAGGACGATGGCAGGCGTTGTACTCCTTGCAGGGAGGCTAAAGCCCGTTGCGCATCCTTGCTATTTAGGTAGGCATCGGTTAGGTAACTCACTACTTGGCGTGTATGCTCTCCGTTGGGATAGGTGTTCAAATGGGCAACCATAAGGTCCACCCCTTCGCCCAACTCCCCTTGGTGCAAACTATAAGCTGCAAGAGCATGATTAAACGAGATAGCCTCGGTTAACTGGGGGTATGCTTGTATGTTCAATCCTGTTTGAAAGGCTTTCCGAGCAAGGTCGGGCTGTTGTAACGATAACTGTGCCAGCCCCTCGTAATAACATGCTAACTGCGCCATAAAGTCGGAGTCCGATGCGTAAACTTTCCTTAACAACGGAACAGCATCGTGAGGCTTATTAAGCTCAAAATAGTTTTTACCTAATGCCAACATCTCCACCCGTCCGGGTGTGTTGGTTAGGTTCATATACTCTTTCAAATACTTTACCGCCACCTCTTTATGCCCCAACAAGGAAGCGGCCAACCCTCCAGTTCGGGCCAAAGATTCTTGCACAGTATTGGGTAAGGATGCTTTCTCTGACCAGGATTTCTCAACATTAGTCAAGGCATCCGTATAACGGCGTTCCGACAACCGGATTTCGGCTATAAATGCCTGAGCATAAGGACCGAACTTAGGATGAGTACGTTCTTTATTCAAAAAGGAGAATGCCCGGCTTAAATCCCCTCCCCTTAAATATAAATAGCCTACATAAAAGTTGGCTTCGTGCTGATACTTAGGTGATTTAGCCAGTGGCAAAAAGCGCATCAAGGCTTGCTCATTTTGTCCTTCTCTTAAAAGGCTATAGGCCAAATAATAATAGGACGTTTGCTCTAAGTCCTCTCCTAAAACAGCAGGGTCATATTGTGCAAACCAATAAGAAGCAGCCTGGTAATTCTCTTGTATTAGGTAGTATTCCCCTAAGCGCATTTGGGCGTACGGCAAATAGGCCGAGTGGGGGTGTTCCTCTATAAACGAAAGTAGCTTCTGCTCTGCATCTTTAGCAGAAATCTCTACCCGCGAAACAGCATCCAGGTAGCTGGATAATTCACCCATCAAAGGGGAAGCTGAAGTATCTGCCAGCAATGGCAATAATAATTCTGCCGTCCCCAGTGGAGCCTTGTTTTCGTATGCCTCCACTGCTTCTACTAAATACGACCACGATGGCGATACATGCTGAGCCTCGCCATTGGCTATCGCACTGGATAGTATTAGTGTGAGTATGATTTTTTTCATTGTCGTCTCTCTGTTTTACGTAATTATAAGATAGGGAAACTAACCCTCCACCACCCCTCTTTCTTACGGTTAAAAGGAGTAGAGTAAATACAGTTTAGCCGAGAATACCTGCTCCGAGGTTTTCCCAAAGTAATCTTGTCGGGTATTATGGAATAAGTCTCCTAACCCGTAATAATAACCACCTTTTAAGCCTATTACAAAATGTGGCAAATGGTATTCTGCACCCAATCCCCCTGTTAATCCCCAAGCCATTTTATTCTGAACCGGGATGTCGTGCTGATGCGTTTCTACCCCCTTGACTCCTTCAGAAGGGTAGGTAGTTGTTGCCGACTCACCAAGCAGATACCCAAACTGAGGACCAGCCTGCACCACAAGTTTAAGCGGCCTTTCACCTATCATCAAATGCGTAAGCACTGGAACAGAAACATACCTCAACGAACGACTATACGTATAGCCCCCCTCTTCGGTAGGTGCCTCCGTCCAGCCTCGTTGCGAGTAACTCGCTTCCAACCATATTCCTGCATACGATTCTACATCTACCCGCAAAACTGCACCAGCATCCATACCCCATTTGTAAGCTTGCTGTACATTGGGAATAAAAATAACATTGGACATGTTAGCACCCCCAACAAGCCCCATCATTACACGAGGGGAATAGGATTCCTGCGAAAAGATATTTATAACCGGCGCAACACTTAACAGTATAGCACACCAGGATAGTATAACAAAACGTTTCACTGCTTTAGTACCTTGCGGTCTCTACTATACGTAACAAATATCACGCCATTGTTCAAATAAACACCTGGAGAAACCAACGATGGAGCAAAATGGAAATAGGACTGTACGCCTCGGTATTGTTGCGAAGCTACCTCCTTACCCACCAACTCCGAAGAGCGGCGGAAAAGAAAATACTTCCCAGTATCGTACCCCAAGATACTATACTTCGGGTACGAGGAGCCTACCGAGTGGCTAAACCAAGACACATACTCTTTTTGAAAGGATTGGTATACTGGTTCACTTGGCGAGGTATAGAAGGTGGTATAAAAAGTAGCATTGGTCATATACATCTTACTACCTAAACGGTTAGCATAAGCCTGCCACTCGGGGTAACCAAATAACGATATGTTATGTACTCCTAAGGAGTCCGTCACAGCCTGCACATCGGCCATAAGCCTATTTGCCACGCCATAAGCTCCCGAATTGGGGATAATAACAGCCTGTTTCCCGGCCTTTGCTATGGCGACAATCTGAGCCCTATCCGTAATGCCGTCTAACGAAATTTCCTTAAACCTAATCCCATTCCTTTCCAAATAATCCTTCAAAACAACAATAAACTCATCCTTCTTCGAGCTAGGCTCAAAAGTCTTCGCCAAATAAACAGCCTTTCGTCCAAAAATATCAACGAATTTCCGAGCAGCCATTTTATACACATCCTCATGCGGAGTATTTATCTGGAAAACCTCCTTTTCACCAGCAGCCCTACGCAAATAATAATTCTTAGAAGTAAAAGGTATCACATACCTCGCTCCTACTTCTTTTGCCACATTGCCTAACGACTGCACCGCATCATCCGATACCCCTCCTATAATTAAATCCACCTGTTTTATGTCTCTTATTTGGGATATGGTCGTTGTTAACTGAGTATCTGTACAATCAAAAACATGTAAATCTATGCCTGCGCCTACATCTTTAAGTTCCTTAACAGCTAACAAAAAGCCCTCATAATAATCCACAAATCGCTTAGCACCATCACCTTTAAAAGGTAAGGCCAGTACCACCGTCTGAAAAGGAACGCCCGAAAAAGAGGGCATCGGACCAAGAATGGACTTCGGGACTGGGGCCAATGCCCTGTTATTTTCTATCGACTTATCGGGAATTAAAATAACCATCCCTGTACGCACCCCCTCCGAAAGGTGGGGGTTATATTGCAATAACTGCTCCCGTGTCCAGCCCGTAACACGCCCCAGGTTATACATTGTTTCGCCAGCAGGTACAGTATATGTCTTCAGGCCCGCAACAGGCTTTGCTCCAACCTTCTGGGCTTGCTTAGAGGGCAGCGGTGCAGCTTCATGCTTAAGCGGTATCATTAATACTACCCCCGTAGGCATTTTATCACGTAATACCGAGGGGTTAGCGGCTTGCAACGCCTCCACCGTAACTCCATATTTCTTAGCTATTGAATAGAAGGTTTCCCCTGGCTCCACAGCATGGTAAGCGGGCGCTGTACCGTCCGATCCCCGCTCTACAACCCTATCGGGAATCAATATCTCCTGCCCAGGCTGTATCCCTGCTTGGGTAGTAGGGTTCAGCCTATAAAGGTCCGCAACAGTAACATTATATTTAATCGAGATGCGATACAACGTTTCTTGAGGTTGCACAACATGTTTCCGGGACTGGGCACTAACAACCCCCGACACCAGAAAGAAGCTCGTTACGAGCATCAAATATATTCTATTCATCAAATCCTGTTTTTTCGGAAGCAGTCTCTTTACACTTTTAGCAAAGATAAGGATAAACCTACTACTATCCGCCCCTAAACACGAAAACAAAATGCGTAACAGTACAAAACAACCCAATAAAAGAAGAAAAGAGGGGAAGAAGGGGGAGGAAAAAAAGAACAGATAGGGAGTTGCTCGCACTTAGAGCATCTCCCTATCTGTGTTAAAAGTGGCGGCTACCTACTCTCCCACCGTAGCAGTACCATCGGCGTTATTGGGCTTAACTTC
>JAEWGA010000027.1 GCA_023388555.1 Bacteroidota bacterium
GAAGTTAAGCCCAATAACGCCGATGGTACTGCTACGGTGGGAGAGTAGGTAGCCGCCACTTTTAACACAGATAGGGAGATGCTCTAAGTGCGAGCAACTCCCTATCTGTTCTTTTTTTCCTCCCCCTCTTCCCCTCTTTTCTTCTTTTATTGGGTTGTTTTGTACTGTTACGCATTTTGTTTTTGTGTTTAGCGGCGGATAGTAGTAGGTTTATCCTTATCTTTGCTAAAAGTGTAAAGAGACTGCTTCCGAAAAAACAGGATTTGATGAATAGAATATATTGATGCTCGTAACGAGCTTCTTTCTGGTGTCGGGGGTTGTTAGTGCCCAGTCCCGGAAACATGTTGTGCAACCTCAAGAAACGTTGTATCGCATCTTAATTAAATAGATTCTTCCTTTCTTTCTCTCTTTTCTTCTTGTTTTATTGGGTTGTCTCTATTTTTTCTTCTTTGGGTGGATATAAAGTTTTGTGACGGTTGTTATTGGAGGGAAGTCCTTTTATTGGGGTGGGAATTGTATTTAGATTGAAATATCAATTAATAGCAACAGTTGTCCCGAGTGGTGTATCAAGTACGGGTATAGAAATCTGATATTCGTCCATTGGGCACGTATTGGGGCTATGTTAGATGCATCCTTTTTAATAGAAATAATTCTAAGTAAAAAGGCTGCTCTTACTAAATAAGGGCAGCCTTTTTTTATTTATTGAATTGGTGTGTTTTAGGATTTTGGTTTTAGCCACTGATCCATCCATTCAAAGAAAGACCGGTAGAAGAGTAGTCCATTTTGGGGTTGTAGTATCCAGTGGCTTTCATCGGGGTATATTAGCATTCTGGCAGGGATGTTGCGCATTTTTGCTGCATCGAATGCCATCATGCCTTGTGAGGCAAGTATTCGGTAGTCGTGTTCTCCATGACAAATGAAAATAGGTGTATCCCATTTTTCTACGAAGCGGTGCGGTGAGTTTGCAAATGTGTTTTGGGCAACTTTGTTGTTTTTATCCCAGTAGGCACCTCCCATATCCCAATTAGCGAACCATTTTTCTTCGGTTTCCAGGTACTGCGCTTCTAAGTTAAAGATACCAGCGTGTGCGAAGAATGCTTTAAATCGTTTATTGTGGTGACCAGCTAACCAGTAAACGGAGAAGCCACCATAACTTGCACCTGTAGCTCCTAAGTGATTTTTGTCCACGTAGGGTTCTTTGCTTACTTCATCGATAGCAGTGAGGTAGTCTTGCATGTTTTGGCCTCCGTAGTCTCCACTAATTTGTTCGTTCCATTCTTTGCCGAATCCAGGCACTCCACGTCGGTTAGGCGCTACGATAATGAATCCGTGAGAAGCAAATGTTCGTAGGTTCCACCGGTAGCTCCAGAATTGGCTTACCGTGCTTTGGGGACCTCCTTGGCAGTATAGGATAGCTGGGTATTTTTTTTGTGAGTTGAATTGAGGTGGGAGCACTACCCATGTGAGCATTTTCTTGCCATCGGTGGTGGTTATCCAACGTTTTTCGGTGGTTATATTGGGTATGTTGGATAGGGTTGAGTCGTTTTCGTGGGTGCGTTTTGTTGCGGATTTGTGTTGGTCCTTTTTGCCTAATGTTACTTGGTAGATGTCGGTTGGATAGCGCATGGATTGCAAGCCGTACAAAAGGGTTTTCCCATTTAGTGCAAATCCTGTTACGTCATCCATATCGTATTGTGTAATGGCAGAGATTTTTTTGTTTTGTAGTTGTATTCGGAATAGGTTATTAAGTCCTAAATCGTTGGTTAGGAAGATAATGCTTTTTGCATCGGAGTCCCATTGGATTTGTTCCATATTCCGCTCGAAACCTTCGGTTAGGAAGGTTTTCTCTTTTGTCTTGAGGTCCATGATGAAAAGTCGGTTAAGGTCGGCTTCGTACCCGTCGCGTTCCATACTGGCCCAAGCAATGTATTTACCATCGGGCGAAAAGGTTGGAGTAGTATCGTACCCCATCATTCCTTCCGTGATGTTTTCGGTTTCTTCTGTGGTTGTGTCGTATATGTAGATGTCGGTGTTTGTAGATACAGCATATTCCAGTCCCCATTTTTTACGACAGCTGTATGCTATTTTCTTGCTATCGGGGCTCCAAGAGAGTTGTTCCATCCCTCCAAAGGGGCGTTGGGGCACTTCGTAAAGTTCTCCTTGGGGTAGCAGGGGTTTAGGGTTTGTTGTTAGTTGGAAGTTTTGTTCTACTTCAACAATATAAGGGGTGGGCATGGTGGTTACCCACTCGTCCCAATGTTTGTACATTAAGTCGTTGAATATTTTTCCGGTTGCCTTGGTTAGGTCTGGATGTTTTTGCTGCACGTAATTTTGCAGGGGGGCATCGTGTATTACGATTACTTTTTTTCGGTCGGGCGAGAACAGATAGGCAGCTATCTTGAAGTTTAAGTTGGATATTTTTGTTCTGTTACCTTGGAGGTCGGAAATCCACAAAGCACCATCGGCAAGGAATGCCAGGTGTTGGTCGTCCAAGAAAGAGGGAGAGGATGCTTTCCAGCTTGCGGGTAAAATAACTTGAGCATCTGCAGAGCTATTTACTTGCCCTATACAGGTTTCGTTAGTGTTGTTGTTTTGCTGAATATTGGGGATGGAACGGGTGTAAATGAAGTGTTGTCCGTTAGGAGATATTTGAGGGGTTGATATCCGGTATAGGGATAGTAGGGTTTCGGGGGTGAAGGTTTTCTCCTGCGCGAAACCATTGGCAGGTAGCATCATTGAGATTGCAACGAGTAGTAAGTGGATAAAATACTTTTTAATTCTCATAGCAGTTAGAGGATTTGGGGTTACGGGGTAGTGCTATATATAAGGGCGTTGCAGAAGGCACATATTCCTTCGCGTCGTCCTGTGGCATCTAATTTTTCGTGTGTTGTAGCCTTAATAGATACGGCGTTGGGGGATACTTGTAAAATTTCGCTTATCCGGGAGACCATTTGGGGAATATGAGGGTTGAGCTTTGGTGCTTCGGCCACAATGGTTGCGTCGATATTCCCAACTGCATAGCCTTTGGCATGGAGTAATTGTACAACGTTCGCAAGCAGTACAGCGGAGTTGGCATCTTTATAGGCGGGGTCGGTGTCGGGGAAATGGTATCCTATATCGCGTAGGGCTGCAGCTCCCAATAGGGCATCGCTAATAGCGTGTAGAAGGACATCGGCATCGGAATGCCCGAGTAGCCCTAAGTCGGAAGGGATTTCTATACCGCCTAAGATGAGTTTTCTGTGGGGGCAGAGTTGGTGTATATCGTACCCGAAGCCAATACGATAAGGGAAGGTGCTTTCTTTCATACTGTTGCTAAAAGTGGGTTAGAATTGAATGGCGGCAGATATGCGGAATGTCTTGTCCAGCGCATCGTAAGCGTTACTACTGATGTAGTAGGAGAGGTCCAGTTGCCATTGGTTAAAAGTTAACCCTAAGCCAGAGTAAAAGCCGCTTCCTGGGTTAATGGCGGGGTTGTTGTAGCGCCAGCCCAGGCGTCCTGTTAGCATTTTGTCGTAGGTTATTTCGGCTCCTATGGCAGGGGATAGCTCTTGTAGTTCTTCTTGGAATCCGTTGGCAGAGTCGTTCCACGAAGCGAATACGCCACCTATGGCACTCATTTGGTAATAACGATTTAGCTCGCTTTGATAGGCTTTAAGGTTTTGTGGGGGGAGTGTGGGTGCCATAAGTTTATTTACTTCGGTGCTTAGTTGTATGTCCCACTGGTCGGTTATGGCGTATTGTGCTCCTACGCCTATATTAAAAGAGGCGGGTAGGAAGGAGTATGTTTTTCCATTGTCGAAGGATACTTTGTTCCCTATGTTCTTTATGGCCAACCCTGCTTGTAAAACAATGTCTTTTCCTTTGAAGGGGAGGATTTCCCTGTAGGTGAGAGAGAGGTCGGCCATAAATGCCGATGCGGTAGCGTTGTTTTCTACCCCTGAATAGTTCATGTTAATATGGGCATAACGAAGAGTTAAGCCTGCACCGAGTTGTGGTAATAGTTTAATAGCATAACCAGCATCCAGTGCCCACTCGTTGGGGTATATTTCAATAGGAGCTTTTCCTTCGCCAGGGAAGGCAGAAACTTTTCCTATGCTGAAGTAACGGAACGATGCACCAACGGCATGGGTGAACCGATTGCTTCCCCATTTATAGTAGCCACCAAGGTAGGCAACGCCCATATCGTTAACTAACTGAGACATCCAGGGCGTATAATTGGCCGAGGCACTCCACGTGTTGGGCGAAAAAACCGTTTTAGAAAGGTTATGGTATACCGCTGCTGCATCGGCAGATGTTGCTACACCTATATTCCCTAAGCCTGCACCCCGAGCATCGGGCAGGATAGCTAACGAGGGGGCTGCTATACGATAGGTTTTAGGGTAGTAGATTTGCTCTTGCTGCGCTTGGCTAACCATTACGTTACATAAAAGAGTTGCTGTTAAGCATACTTGGCAAAGAAGGTGTTTCATACGGTACAAGTTATCGGATGCCTAAGTAGGCAAGTTCCATATTGTTTTGCGATACGTAAAAATTATCTCCTAAAGCTATAGTTTGGGTTGTTGTACAGCCTGGAAAAAGAAGCAAGTCGCCCATTTTTAATAGGTATAGTTCGCTAAGAAAAGATATCCAACGGTAAACCAACTCTAAAGGCGGCGGGCAAACTTCCACCTTCCCCTGGGGGGATAGGAAGTGTATAGCCCCCCTTTCTTGGGGTAGAGCAGAGAAATTATCCAGTACCAATGCTCCATCGAACCCAATAAAAGGAGTTGGGTCGTAACCGTGTTGTATACTGTCGCGTAATTGCGGGAGGTCGGCTACGGCTATGCCTACTGCTACTTGGGAGATATAGCGGTGTGCAAACCTAAGCGGAACAAACTTCCCCACTTTAGCCACTTTATAGGCTACCACAGGGTAGGCCGACAGTTGGGTTAAATGAGGTAGCGGGTACAGGTGTTTGCCGCTATTAACAACGGAAGAGTCGGGGCGCATCAGCAAGGTTTGTACCGATGGTTGTGAAAAGGCTTCAATACTTTCTTGCAAAAGCCATTGCCTATCTGTCCCAAAGACTTTCATAATTACTCTTGCGCTTTAAGGCGGTTAAACATAACTGCCAAGTGAGCGTACAAAGAGGTGTTTTGGACAACAACGTTTTCGGGTACTGTAATTCGGCAGGGGGTAAAGTTCCAGATGGCTCGTATGCCGGCGTCAATAATTTGGTTGCATACTTGTTGTGCCTGTTGTGTGGGTACGGTTAATATGCCTATGGTAACGTTTGGGGGTGTTCGTTCAGGCAGTTCGCTCATGTGGTAAATGGGAATTCCACTTATGTCCTTACCGCAAATATCTTGTCGGATGTCGAAACCTCCTACAATATTTAGCCCGTATTGCGATAGTCCCTTATCCGAAATTAGGGCAGCACCTAAACTTCCAACGCCAAAAATGTAAGCTTGGTGTTGGTTGGTAAAACCAAGAAAGTCCTCCAGGACGGTTACTATGTTTTCTACCCGATACCCGACCCGTGTTTTTCCTGATAGTTGCACAAAGGAGAGGTCTTTTGCTACAAGGGCGGAGTCGATTCCTATAGCTCGGGCTATTCCTGTGGAGGAAACCATTTCTACGCCATCGGTATAAAGGCTTTTAACGTGAGCTAGGTACCAAGGGAGCCTACGTAAAGTTGGCTCGGGTACTTCGGATGAATATATATTAGATTTTTTACGAGACATTAGTTCGTGTTGAAAGCGTAAAATTGTGCACTTGTGCCAATTCAAGTGTTATACAAATGTAACTCTTTCCTCCCTAATTATAGTGCATTTAAGATGTGTTGGGGCAGTATTATAGGCTGTGTTCCCCTTGTTTGCAGTTGTCTTAACTCTTCTTGTTATGAGGTTTTAAGGAGAATGGTGTATGAAATACAAGAGGCGAAGAAATCGTTACTGCTAACGGGTTCTTCGCCTTTTTTGGTTTGGTGGAGTTATAGTTCGGCTTCTTTAAGTCGTTCCACATTCTCGGCCACTGTAAGAGCATCTATAAGTGGCTGAATATCACCATTAAGAATATCGGGGAGCTGATACAAAGTAAGGTTTATGCGGTGGTCGGTAACTCTGCCCTGAGGAAAGTTATAGGTCCTTATTTTTGCGGAACGGTCCCCCGTGGATACTAACGTTTTACGTTTAGATGCTATCTCATCGAGGTGTTTCTGATATTCTTGGTTGTAAACGCGTGTACGAAGTTCGGAGAGGGCACGCTCTTTATTTTTTAGCTGGGAGCGTTCGTCCTGGCTTTGCACAACGATGCCTGTAGGGATATGTACTATTCGGACGGCAGAATAGGTTGTGTTAACGGACTGTCCACCAGCCCCCGAAGAGCAGAAGGTGTCTATCCGGAGGTCGGACTCTTTTATTTCTACGTCCACCTCGTCGGCTTCGGGGAGTACTGCAACGGTAGCTGCCGAGGTATGTACTCTGCCTTGGGTTTCGGTTTGGGGAACGCGTTGCACCCGGTGCACTCCCGACTCGTACTTAAGTATCCCATACACGTTTTCTCCCTGCACCGAGAATATAATTTCTTTGAATCCTCCCAAAGAGCCTTCGCTCACCGAGGTTACGGTGCACTTCCACCCTCTTCCCTCGCAGTATTTGGTGTACATCTTGAAGAGGTCTCCTGCAAAAAGGGCTGCTTCATCGCCTCCTGTTCCGCCCCTAATTTCTATAATGGCATTTTTTTCGTCCTCGGGGTCTTTGGGCACCAATAGCAGTTTTATTTCCTCCTCCATCTTTGGGAGCTGTTCCTCTGTTAATGCCAGTTCCGACTTTGCAAGGGCTATAAACTCGGGGTCTTTTTCTGTTTTCAGTATTTCCAGGCTTTCATTTCGGTTGCTTACCAAAGCTTGGTACTTGTCCACATGGGTTACTATTTGGCTGAGTTCCTTGTACTCTCGGCTCAGCTTCTCAAACCTATTGCGGTCGGCAATAACCTCTGGGTCCGATATCAATAGTGTTACCTCCTTAAAACGTTCTTTAAGTCCCTGTGTACGTTTTAATATGTTTATATTCTCGCTCATTTAAGCGTTTTGTATTAGTAGGTGAAATTCCCCAAAGGGGTTTCCAAAATAAGTTCGTTTTGTGGGGCGTCTTCAACCCTCCCAACAACCATGGCATCTATGCCCAGTTGAGCCGATATAGCTATAACTTCGGGAGCCACGTTGGCCGGCACATAAAACTCCATACGGTGCCCCATGTTAAATACTTTATAAAGCTCCTTGGCTGGAGTCTGTCCTTCGGAGGCGATAGTTTGGAATAGGGGGGGAATATCAAACCAGTTGTCTTTAATAATCCGTTTGTTTTGTACAAAATGCAACACCTTTGTTTGGGCTCCTCCTGTGCAGTGAACCATGCCGTGAATATGTGGCCTTAGGTTACGTAGTACTTCTGCTATAACAGGGGCGTAGGTTCTGGTTGGGGAGAGTACCAATTTCCCGTAGTCGATGCCGAGGCCTGGAACAGGCTCTGTGAGCCGATGCTTACCGCTGTAAATAAGTGCTTGGGGAACTCCTTTGTCGTACGACTCTGGGTATTTCTCCTTCAGGTATTCTCCAAATATATCGTGCCTTGCAGAGGTAAGTCCATTGCTACCCATACCGCCGTTATAGCTGTTTTCGTAGGTAGCTTTTCCATAGGAACATAGCCCAACAATAAGGTCGCCGTGCTGTATGTTTTCGTTGTTAATTACTTTACTCCGTTGCATACGGCAGGTAACGGTGCTATCCACAATTATTGTTTGTACCAAATCTCCCACATCGGCGGTTTCACCACCTGTGGAATAAATGCCCACGCCAAGTTTCCGCATCTGTTCTAAAAACTCCTCGGTTCCTTCTATAATGGTAGCAATAATCTCTCCAGGCACGAGGCGTTTGTTTCGTCCTATGGTCGACGACATTAGTATACCTTCCGTAGCGCCAACGCACAAAAGGTCGTCGGTATTCATTACAATAGCATCTTGCGCAATGCCTTTCCATACGGATAGGTCTCCTGTTTCCTTCCAGTAAATGTAGGCAAGGCTACTTTTGGTGCCGGCGCCATCGGCGTGCATAATATTGCAGTAGGCATCATCGTTACCTAAGTAGTCGGGCAAAATTTTGCAAAAAGCTTTTGGGAACAGCCCTTTATCAACGTTTTTTATGGCTTTGTGAACGTCTTCCTTATCGGCAGAAACGCCACGTAACTGGTAGGCTTCGGACGCTGGGTTAAATGTCATGATGTAAAAACTTGCAATAGGGGCGGAAGTGGGAGAACCTTACTTCGGCCCGGGAGGTGATATCTACGAGGAACAAATATACTTATAACTGTTCACACGAGGAGCGGGGGTTAAAAGTTGAGGAGTGGGTATTTTTTTCGTACAACACTCATTGGCTCGGGTTCTTCATAATGCCACCACTCACGGCGGTAAGGCACCAGCCCTACTTTTCGCATTACCGTGTAAAGCATTTGGCGGTTACGTTTTGCTTGGGGGGTTATTTTCTTTTGCCGTACCAGCTCTGCTTCGTTTCCTACATGCGAAACGGGGCCGAACACATCGAAGCCACTTCCCATATCCAAGGCTTGTTGTGTGCTATCGTTCCAAATGGAAAGGTCTACGGCTACGCCATAATTATGCCGGCCACCACGTTTTGGCGAGGCCACGTATACTTTATTAGGTGTTCCTTGCACCTGTTGGTACATGGTCCGTTGGGCGCTTAGGGGGCGTGCTGCATCGTAAATAATAAGGCGGTAGGCTGCCGAGTAGTGCTTTTGCAGGTATTGCTGTGCCTGCTGGAGTTTTCGGGCCATATGGGGCTGAAGGTAGGCATCGGCAAGCCCTTGGTACATATTAACCCCTACAAAGTTATCGGTGGAGTTGTATTTTAAGTCCACCCGTATTGTAGGCACAATATCTTGTACCCGCACCAGCCCCAAGGCCTTCATCTTTTCCGCCATGTCCTGTGCTGTTAGGGGGAGGGTAACGGCCAGACTTAAACATAAAAGACGCACCCAAGAGCAAAACCTTAGGAGCGCCTTTTGTATGTGTATATAATGAGGTGCCACGTGTTAGTCGTTCATCGAAGCCAAGAACTCTATGTTGTCAACGGTGTGCTCCATGCGTTTCTTTATCTCCTCCATGGCTTCTAAGGAGTTCATGTCGGCCATCATTTTTCTAAGAATCCACATTCGGTTCAGCGTTGTATTGTCTTGCAGCAAGTCGTCCCTACGTGTACTGGATGCCATAATATCCACGGCGGGGTAAATTCGCTTGTTGGCTAACCTGCGGTCCAGCTGGAGTTCCATGTTACCAGTTCCTTTAAACTCTTCAAAAATAACCTCGTCCATTTTACTTCCGGTTTCGGTAAGGGCTGTTGCTAAAATGGTGAGGCTACCTCCGTTTTCTATATTACGTGCAGCCCCAAAGAAGCGTTTAGGTTTTTGTAGAGCATTGGCGTCCACACCTCCGGAAAGCACTTTCCCCGAGGCTGGCTGTACGGTATTATAGGCCCGGGCGAGGCGAGTAATGGAGTCCAATAATATAACTACATCGTGTCCGCATTCCACCAAACGTTTAGCTTTGTTCAGTACAATGTTGGCAATTTTTACGTGCGACTCTGCCGGCTCGTCGAACGTAGAGGCTATTACCTCGGCATTCACGCTCCGCGCCATATCGGTAACCTCCTCGGGGCGTTCGTCTATTAGTAAAATAATCATATACACCTCGGGGTGGTTGTGGGCTATGGCATTGGCAATATCCTTAAGTAGCATTGTTTTCCCCGTTTTGGGCTGAGCTACAATAAGTCCACGTTGCCCTTTCCCGATAGGCGAAAAAAGGTCCACTATACGCACTCCCACTTTGTCGTACACTTTCGAGGCCGATGGTGCTTCCAACTTAAACTTCTCGGTGGGGAACAGGGGCGTTAGGTGGTCAAAAGGTACCCTGTCCCGAATTAGTGCGGGGTCGTACCCATTAAGTTTAAGGAGCTTTTGCATGGTGAAGTACTTTTCCCGCTCCTGAGGGGGGCGCACAACTACTTCAAGCACATCGCCAGGGCGTAACCCTAAATTTTTTATTTGAGCTTGGGTAACCAAAACATCATCGGGCGAAGCTAAATAATTATAGTCGCCGGACCGCACAAAGCCGCATCCGTCGGGCATTATCTCTAAAACACCTACGTGGGTAAGAGCATCGCCAAAGTCGAACCGTGGTTCACGAACCACTTCGGGGCTATGGGGCTTACCCTTACCTTGCTGCATGGCGTTGTTTTTGTTCCCGTTGTTCTTCTTGCCGGTTTTGTTGGCTTTGTTGTTTTTCCCTTCGGCTTTTGTGGGTTGGGTGGGCGTAATGATGCTCATCATTTCATCCAGTACGGACGACCGCCCGGCATTCTTATTAACAAATATAACAGGCTTTCCCTCCTCCTTCTTTACTGTAACCGAAGGCTCTTTCCCCTGGGATGCACCTGCTTCGGGTTCTCCTGTAGCCTCGCTTTGTGTGGCAGGCTTTTCTGCTTGGGGGGCTGTCTCCTTGGGGGTTACCTCGTTTTGGGGTTGGGCTTTGGGTTCTTCTTTTACTGGTACCTCGTTGGTATTAGGCGAGCTTGGCGCTGGCTCATTTGTTTTACTGTTGCCCTTAGGAGGGGTTGGCTCTTCTTTTGCCGGTGTAGCTGGCTCCATTGTTTCCTGCTCCTGCACGGTTTTTGTTTTGCTGCTTCGTTTGGCCTGTTTGGGGGCTGTTGCAGCCTCTTTTGTTGCCTTCTTCTCTTCCTCGTCAGCTGGAGTAGTAGGGGCTTCGGCAGGGCTCTCCTTCGTTACCGTTTTCTTTTTACGTTCTGCTTTACGCGCACTTGGTTTGCTGGCCCGCTTGGGTTGCATTTGTGCGGCTAACTGAATTGCTTGTTCATCTAAAATCCGATACACTAAGGAGCGTTGGTCCAGTTTATCGGCACCGTCTATTTGTAGTTCTTTGCCTACTTTACGCAACTCCTCTTCGGACATTGAATTGAGTTCAAATATTGTGAAACTCTGAGCCATATTTATATGGGATATTTGGTTATCGGGTATTACTATACTTTGTAATAGTGGTTTTAAGGGTGTTAGGGGTACAAAAAACACCTAACATATAAGGCGACCAGCAAAGTGTATCACCTTGTAGCTAAAAGAGTAGAGTATGTTATTGGTTTGGATTTTGGAACGAAGAAAAGGGAAGGCTTGGCGCAACCCTATACTCTTCTGCCGCTTCAAAGGTACAAATATTTATTATTCTGTTATGCGTTGTATCTTGGAAAGAAGGCGTAAAGGCTTTTTTTTCTTCCCCTTTTAGTGCTGTTTGGTCAAAAGGTATTGTGCAAAAAAAAAAAAAGTCCTATCTTTGCAAAACAAAATCGGACGCTATGGCGAGTGCGCCTACCTTATATGTCCGCTAAAAGTATTCTTCCTTAGCTCAGTTGGTTAGAGCATCTGACTGTTAATCAGAGGGTCCTTGGTTCAAGTCCAAGAGGAAGAGCTATTCATAAGATTATACGTGTTTTTATTCTTCCTTAGCTCAGTTGGTTAGAGCATCTGACTGTTAATCAGAGGGTCCTTGGTTCAAGTCCAAGAGGAAGAGCTGTTGTTAGCCCCGCAAGTTGCTTGTGGGGCTTTTTTTGTTCCTGTACTACCTGGGTGCTTTGCCTCGGCTCGTTGTAAAGCATTCGGCCCAAGTAGTTTAGCCATTTAGTTTATATGACTTATCCCGAAACTCTTCACTTCTTATACAACGAGCTCCCCATGTTTGAAAAACAGGGCGCATTGGGATATAAACCCGGACTGGAACGTGTGCACACCTTACTGGACTGTTGTGGTAACCCTCACCTAAAACTTAAGTGCATACATGTGGCTGGCACCAATGGTAAAGGCTCTACTTCCCATATGCTTGCCTCCATTTTACAAACGGCAGGGTACAAGGTGGGGCTTTTTACATCGCCGCACTTAGTGGACTTTAGGGAGCGTATCCGAGTGAACGGGAGTATGGTGCCAAAGGAGGTTGTAGCCTCTTTTGTTACAAACCTATTAGCGCAGCTACCAAAGGAGTTGTCCCCCTCGTTTTTCGAGTACACCACTGCTATGGCTTTTAGTTACTTTGCCCAACAAGAAGTGGACTTTGCCGTTATTGAAGTTGGCATGGGGGGACGTTTGGATAGCACTAACGTTATTACCCCAATGGTGAGTGTTATTACCAATATAAGTATCGACCATGCACAGTACTTAGGTAACACCCTGCACGCCATAGCAAACGAAAAGGCTGGTATTATTAAGCCTAACACACCAGTGGTATTAGGGCGTAGTAAAGAAAAAGAGGTGGTAAGTGTTATGCGTGAAAAGGCCGAAGAGAATAATGCCGAGTTAATTTTGGCCGATAACCAGGGAGAAATAACCAACCACACTGCATCGGCTAACGGAGGCTGGCTACTGCAAACCCTGCATTGGGGGGAATTATACCAGCCTCTTGGTGGCGAATTCCAGCTGGAAAATACCGCCACGGTATTGGCCGTTTGTAGGGTTTTGCAACAACAAGGAATAGCCCTAACCCCCTCCCAAATTGCTTTAGGCCTAAAAAATATTGCCCAAACAGGTCTACATGGCCGCTGGGAACTGCTCCGCAAAAAAAGCCCCACCATAGTGGCGGATACAGGCCATAACCCTGGTGCTTGGATTTACTTAGGGAAACGCCTCGAAGAGCTATGCCCAAACGGACTTGTAGCAGTGTTGGGCTTTGCTCAGGATAAAGATATTTCCAATGTATTACAATACTTACCTAAAAACGCCCATTATATTATGACGCAGGCCGCTTCGCCACGTGCTATCCCAGCCCACAGTTTGGCTCAAATGGCTTGGGAGAAAGGCTTGGAAGCGGTTGCCGAACCTGCCCCTCAAAAGGCTTTACTATTGGCACTTACAGTGGCTAAAAAGGAACTTGCCGCTACGGTGTTTATTGGCGGAAGTAACTACTTGCTTGGCGACTTGCTGTCCTGCTACACCATTGAGGAATTATCCCAACTATCCTAACCTAACTATATAGTTTTACCCAGCCCCTG
>JAEWGA010000063.1 GCA_023388555.1 Bacteroidota bacterium
CTGCCCGTTTTGTATAGACGCCAGGGGGACAACCGTGGTGAGGTCTTGCTCCAGGCAGAAAGGTATAGCCTCAGCTTTAGCGGCGTTAACCAAGCGTTGATAGTGTGTGAACTTGCGTAGGTAAGACTCCAAATGAGCGTTGTGCTGTTGCCATTGCTCTAACAGCATTCGGGCAGCATCGGCATCGGGGTAGTGGGTTGGCGTTAGCTTTTCCAACAAGGCACCGGCAAATAGCGCATCCTCCATACAGAAACGGCCTTGCCAACCAGCACAAACAGCAAGGAGCGGTTTATGCTTACAGTAACGAGCTACGGCCGTAAGGTTGTTAAACGAACCTATAATAACTGTGAAGCCCAACTGTAAACAGCGCTTGATGGTGCGGGTGCCGTTAGTGGTAGTAAAATAGATGGTTTGCCCTTGAACCTCCGAGGCTTCATACTCCAAGGGGTCGTTACCCCAATGTGCAAAAGAGCAACGCTCGCAGTTTCTTTCGGCACCAACTAAATGGCCTTGCTCTTTAGCCAGCTGAGCCTCTTGTATTGTTTCTAATGCAATGAATTTTTCGGCACCGTTGGCTAACGCTGTTACTATGGTTGTGGTGGCACGAAATATATCCGTTACAACACAAATAGCCTCTTCCTGCGCATAGGCTTCGACCTCGGCAGGGGTTAAGGCTACATTTGCTTTTAGTAACGACATGCTAAGCTATGTAGATAGAGTTGCGGCATTATGCCTCTTGGTAGAGGTAACGCTTGATGCTGTTTTTGGGCGTGCGCTGGAAGTCTTCGTCCCGAATAATAATCTTGGCTATTTTCTCGTAGCTTGCCACTTGTGTGTTTAGCTCGGCCCTGTTACGCTCCATAGTTTCCAACAACTCCTGGGGCGATAGCCCTTTTGCCTTCACAGCTACCGCATCGGGGTAAACCAAAGCCACCAAAGCACCCTTTTTGTTTTGAATAACCAAGCTTTCGGCAATGCAGGGCATTAAATTGAGTCGGGCTTCGAGCTCTTCGGGGTATATGTTTTGCCCCGATGGCCCTAAGAGCATAGTTTTGCTACGTCCCTTTATAAATAGGTATCCTTCGGCATCCATTAGTCCAATATCACCGGTGCGCATCCAGCCGTCGGAGGTAAAGAGTTGCTGGGTGGCTTCGGGATTCTTAAAATAGCCTTTGCAAGTATTTTCGCCTCGGACCTGGATTTCTCCTGTGCCAGCAGGCAAGCCTTCGATAGAGTCGTCGATACGGACCTCCATGTAGCCTTCCAGGGGTTTCCCGCAGGAGTGTGCTTTGTAGTGTTCGCTACCAACGTAAGAGATTAGGGGAGCGCATTCCGTCATTCCATACCCTACGGTATAAGGGAACTTAATTTTGGATAGGAATGTCGATACCTCTTCGCTCATAGGTGCTCCACCAACAATAATTTCCAAACATTTTCCGCCCATGGCTTGCACCATTTGTTGGCGTATCTTTTTCCCTATCACTCCACTAATAATGGGCGTGCGAAGGGCAATACGTATACCGGCCTTTTGAATAGCTGGAAGGATAACATTCTTGTACATTTTTTCCAGTATCAGCGGAACGGTTATGATAATGTGGGGCTTTACATCGGCAAAGGCCTTTAACAGCAAGGATGGGGTTGGTAAGGCCCCTAAAATAAATACGTGCGTACCACTTTGCAGGGGGGTTAAAAAGTTAAATGCACAGCTGTAGGCATGCGCCAGAGGCAAGAAACAGAGCATGCGCCGGCTTTTAAGCATTTTTTGTTGGGCATCGGCAAACAAGACATTCCCGGCTAAATTGTTTGCAGTAAGAATTACCCCTTTGCTAAACCCCATTGTTCCGGAGGTGTAGTTAATAACCATCACCTCCTCGTTGGAGATGTTGGGGTATACAATATCTTTTTGGGTGAAGCCTTCTGGGTAGCGTTGCTCGAAAAGCCAGTTGGCGGTAGGCGTATTTTCGGCAATAGCGGGGGTGTGGGCTACGCTGATTTTTAGCCCTTGCAAGTTTACAACGGCACGAACTTTGGGTAGCTTGGAGGCTTCCAGCTCTTCTATATGCTTGTCGCCCGAGTATACTACGGTAGCATCGCTATGGTTTATGATGTTATGGATATCGTCCACGTGAAAGTCGGGCAAGATAGGTACCACCACAGCCCCGTAGGTGATAACTCCCATAAAGGTCATACACCACTCGGCACTATCTTTAGCTATTAAAGCCACTTTCTCCTGTGGCTCTACACCTAAAGCTTTGAGTTGTAAATGGACCTTAGCCACCCATTTGGCCACTTCGGCGTAACTGTATGTAGTACCACAACTGTAATTGGTAAGTGCAGGTAAACTCCAGAGTTCTTTGAACGCACTTTCGTAAATCTTGATGTAATTCTTCTGTATCATAAAGGTTTACATAGCTATGCACAACAATACTGTTGATGTGCAAAAGTAATATTTATATTTTATATTACCCGCCATTCGGCCTGTTACAGATGTTATTTTATCCGAAAAGTAGCATTATATACAGGCAGGTATTGCCTTAACGGGGGTGCGTTTTATGGGTGTAAAAAGGGGATACCGAACAACAACAGAGCTGCTTTGGAGAAAGTGGATTATAGGGAGAAGCCCTTTAAGTGGGATAGTATGATTGCGGCACTTATACCAACGTTGAGCGACTCGGCCCTCCTGTTGTGGGCACCCGGGACGCTAAGCCAGTGTTGGCAAAGGGGATGTAGGTGTGGAGATAAGCCTCGGCCTTCGTTTCCTAACAGCACAAGTAGAGGGGTAGCCCTTGGTATTGTTTTCAGTTGGTAAATGGACTCCCCCTCCATCTTAGTTCCCAGCACAAGCGGGTTATGCTCGTGAATGTATTGTTGTAGGTCCACTTTAGGAAACACCTTAGCTGGCGATAACGCCCCGGCAGTGGCTTGTACCACCTTGGGGTTATATAGGTCCGCACAGCCATTGCCGCAGAGGACAGGGCCAACGCCTAACCAGTCGCACAAACGAATAATGGTGCCTAAGTTGCCTGGGTCTTGTATAGCATCCAACCCTACCGTGATGTTTGTAGGTACTGGCGGAGGGGCCTCTGTGGGAATTTGAAACAAGCCTACAATAGGGCGCACAGCCTCTAACTGAGATACCTCTTTTAGTACGGATAAGGGGGCTGTATACAAAGGCACTTGCGGAGTAAGCCGTTGGAAGCGTTGGTGCAAAGGCTCGGCACTTTCTTCTGCCAGCCATGCATGCGGAAGGTATTCCTGCAGAAGGGTTTCACAAACCTTCTCGCCTTCGGCTACAAAAAGGCCTTGCTGGTAGCGCTGTTTAGCCAGCCCTAAACGAGCCCAAAGTCTACGTTTGGTTACGGACAAAGGTTCTTTCATTATTCGTTAGGGTAGTTGCTGTTCCACCACTCCAGCACCTTTGCCATGTTAGGCAAAACCAAGTTGGCCCCCTCGGCATACAAAACCTCTTCGGGCACGGGACCAGTGGTGACAGCTATCGTATAACAGCCAGCCGTGGCAGCAGCCCTTACACCAAAGGGAGCGTTTTCTATAACCACCGTTTCATTGGGGGTTGCTCCAAACAGTTCCATTCCTTTGTAGTAGGGGTCTGGGTAGGGTTTCCCTCGAGTTACATCGTTGGCACTAATTATGTGTTTGGGGTTTATGTACTCGCCAAAATGGTGCGTAATACGCCCTACGGAGTTTTGCTGCGCACTCCCCGTAACAACTCCAATATTATAACCTTTGTGGGCTAAATAGGCCACTAAGGGCTGCACGCCCGGAATAAGTTTTAGCACTATTCGCTGGGCAAATAAACGGGTTTTGTAGTTGTAGACTTCTTGCTTTTCTTGGAAGGAGGGGTTACGCCCTAATTCCCGTTGGTAAAGATGGGTTATGGTGTCCTCCCCCTTTTGGCCTTCGTACAGGTAAAACTCCTGTGGCGTAGCATTTAAGCCAAAGTGTTGTGCTGTTTCATACCAGGTGGCAGCGTGTACGGGCATGGTATCGAATAAGACACCATCCATGTCGAACAACACGGTAGAGGGGTGCGGCACTTCTTTTTTCATTGAAAGGGAGGTGTGCATTAACCTAAATATCGAAACGACCTGCGCCTAAGTAGTGACGCTTATAGTAGGGGTCGTTCATGCTTGAGATGGTAACCCCGGAGCGTGTTGCAGCATGTACAAAGAGGTTGTCCCGAAGGTAGACCCCAACATGCGAGGCTCGGCCACCTCTCCGGTTGTTGATATTAAAGAAAACGAGGTCTCCTTCCTTGAGGTCTTTTTTCTCGACCCTTTTGCTCTTGCTCATTAAGTCGGCAGCCGATGTTCGGCCTATGTTTAGGTCGTATACCGTTTCGTATAAGCGCCAGACGAAGCCAGAACAATCGGTACCACGCATGCCGTTTGCCCCAAACCGGTAGGGTACATGTCGCCAATCGGCAACAAAGGAGTATAAGCCTAAATTGTCCTGGGTAGTTACTTTTATGCCTATATCCTTGGTGATGGCTTGGGCTAAAAGCTCCATATTATCCTCCGCCAGTTGCACCTTAGGCGGAAAGAAGATATGACGCATGGGCAATGTAGTGACTCGGCACGAGGAGCCACCCATCAGGAGCAAAAGAGCCAAGAAGATTGCCACCTTTTGTTGCATAAGCGTAATAATGGGGTTGAGATTATACCCCGAAAAAGGATTTACTGATGTTATAAAGCACAAAAGGCTGTGACACCCGCGTGTTTGGGGAGCCACAGCCTTTTGATGTTAGTTAAGAACCACTCCGTAAGGAGCTGTCATGACAAGTAGGAATTTATGCGTTATAGGGTTTTACCGACACGTAAGACTTGTCGTCCTTTTTGCGAGTAAATACCACAACGCCATCCACCAATGCATAGAGTGTATGGTCCTTGCCCATTCCTACGTTATTACTTGGGTGGTGCTGAGTGCCGCGCTGACGTACAATAATGTTACCAGCTTTTACAGCCTGACCACCATAAATTTTTACACCGAGTCGTTTGCTTTCCGATTCACGACCGTTCTTCGAGCTACCTACACCTTTTTTATGTGCCATAATCGAATTTCGTTTTTACTGTGTGAATGAATCAACCTACGATCTCTTTTACCGCAAGCTGGGTAAATTGTTGACGGTGGCCGTTGAGTTTACGGTAACCTTTTCTGCGTTTTTTGTGGAAAATAAGCACCTTATCTCCTTTTACCAAGGGACGTAGTACCTCGCAAACCACCTTAGCACCAGCCACTACGGGGGAGCCCACAGTTACTGTGCCGTTGTCCAGAAGAAGAACGCGGTCGAACTCCACAGTATCTCCTTCGTTTACATTTTTAATGTGGTGCACATACAGTTTAGCACCATTCTCGACCTTGAATTGTTGGCCTTGAATTTCTACAATTCCGTACATTATTTGTATCGAATATATAGTTAATACCCTGTGGGTGAGTGGCTTTGCACAACGCAAGCGACTTCTTATCCGACCCAACGAGGAATAAAATCGGGACAAAGGTAATGATTTCTAATGAGTTAAACAACCGCCCCGCCATTGTTCCTATTGAGGCATAGGACGTTTAGGAGCAAGGAGCAACAAACTTCCCCCTTAGCAAAGGTATTAGCAGTAGTAGCAAAAAGGATTGGAGGGTTAAGGTGAGCGAAGCGAGTTGGGGCTAAACCCGCATATATTCCCGGTAAAAGTCCAAGGCTTCTTCCCACTCCTTTTTCCCTTTAATGGTTAACACAACAGGGGTATAGCCAGCTTGTACAGTGGTACATTTAATTCCTGTTGCATCGTTTTTCTTGTCCTGGTTAGCCAAAGCGAATAAGAGCGGATAATCTTGGCACGAGAAGTGTATGGGGGGAAATGTTTCCTGCACATACCTAATAACCCTAAGGAGTTCTTTGTTAGTTAACCACCCTTGCTGCATGGAGAGGTATAGCTCGCACACGATACCAGCCGCTACCGCTATCCCATGTTCTAATGGGAGGTTGCGCAACAAGTACAAGCCTTCGAAAGCGTGTGCATAGGTATGCCCTAAGTTAAGTGCTGCCCGTATCCCTTTTTGGTCGTAAGGGTCTTGGGCTACTACGAGGCGCTTGTAATCCAAGGATTGGCGGACTAAACAGGCCCATTGATTTGGCTCCATTTGGTCCCAGGAGGGTTGCTGTAAAAAAGTACTTAAGGCTTGTTCTCCAGCCAGAATGGCATACTTTAACAATTCTCCCATACCAGAAAGCATCTCCCGTGCTGGCAAGGTGGACCATAAAGGGGGTACTACCCATATTTCGTTGGCTGGATAGTAAGTGCCAATGCTGTTTTTTACGCCTTCGAAGTTAATGGCGCACTTCCCCCCGTAAACAGCATCGACGGCAGCCAATAGGGTCGTTGGAATCAGCACCAAATGAATTCCCCGTTTGTAGGTTGCTGCCGCAAAAGCTACGATGTCCGACAAAGCGCCTCCCCCTACACCCACAATAAGGTCCGTAGCTGTATACTCTTTTTTTAGTAAGCATTGCCAAATTTGCCGAAGGGCGTCATACTCCTTTGCCTTCTCTCCCTGTGGGAGGGTTAGGTAGTCCACTCCCGAAGGCCAAGCGTCGTTTTGCACCCGTTTTAAACAGAGTTTATTGGTGACTTCGTCCGTAACCAGCAGTACTTTTTTTGCTTGGTGGTTTAACAAAAAGGTTTGGAGTTGCCTTCCTAACGAAGACAACTCCAAGTACTTTACCGAGGTTTCGGTCCAAGGAGAACGCCGAGCCATCACTCTGTTTTTAAGCTAACTGTAAGGCTGTTAGTACATGTTTTATAGCAGCGGACAAACCATCGGGTTTACGCCCCCCAGCGGTAGCGAAAGCGGGTTGGCCTCCCCCACCGCCTTGAATAAGTTTACCAGCGTCCTTAACCAACTGTCCGGCATGAGCACCTTGTTGTACCAATTGGTCGCTCAGCATTAAGGTTAATACGCATTTATCGCCCTCGGTACTACCTGCCACAAAAACGAAGGGGTCCAACACAGCGGCACGTATAGCAAAGGCTAAATCCTTAACCATATCCGACTTTAAGTCCTGAGCTAAGGTAAACACCTTAACGCCATTCACTACGGTTGGGTTAGCCAATAGTTGCGTTTTTATTTGCTCCTTTTGGGCATCTTGCAGCTGTTTCAGTTGTTGTTTCAGGCTCTCGTTTTCATCTTGCAGGCGAGTTACAGCAGCTACCACATTGGGAGCACCTTGCAAAGTGTTTTGAATAGCCAGCAAGGTGTCCTGCTGCTCTTGGGCATAGGCTTCGGCACGTTCTCCTGTAACCGCCTCTACACGGCGTATGCCAGAAGCTATGGAAGACTCGCTCACGATGCGGAAATAGCCAATCATACCGGTACGGGCGATATGTGTACCACCACACAACTCGACCGATGAGCCAAACCGGATAACGCGAACCTCTTCGCCATATTTCTCGCCAAACAGAGCCATTGCGCCCATTTCTTTAGCTTTAGCAATAGGTACGGAGCGGTCCTCTTCGCGGGGGTAGTCCTTGCGTATTGCTTCGTTTACCAAATCCTCTACTTTGCGCACCTCTTCTCGGGTCATTTTTTGGAAGTGGGAGAAGTCGAAACGCAACACCTGCTCGGAAACAAAAGAGCCTTTTTGCTCCACGTGTGTACCCAACACTTTACGAAGAGCTTCGTGGAGCAAGTGGGTGGCAGTGTGGTTTGCCTCCGTTGCCAACCGCCTTTCGGCATTTATAGTAGCACGGAACGGTTGGTGCGGGTTTGTTGGCATTTTATCCGTTAAATGGATAGGCAAGTTATTTTCCCGCACGGTGTCTTGAATTGTAACTACCTCTCCGTTTGTACCCCCCGTTAAGGAGCCTTGGTCGCCTATTTGGCCTCCCATTTCGGAATAAAAGGGGGTGGTGCTTAACACTAACTGGAAAAAGGTTTTCCCTTTTTTCTTTACTTCCCGGTAGCGGAGTATGCTACACTCGGCATTAGACTCATCATAGCCAACGAAGGAGGTATCACCCTCTTTTAGTATCACCCAGTCACTGGCCTCTACGGCGGCGTCCTTTCTGGCCCTTGACTTTTGTTTTTCCATTTCTTGCGCGAAGCCTTGCAAGTCGGCCTGTAGCCCTTTCTCTCTCAGGATCAGGTCGGTAAGGTCGGCTGGGAAACCATAGGTGTCGTACAACTCAAATATTACTTTGCCAGGCATCAGCGTACTTTTGCCAGCGGCGGTTAACTGGTTTATATGATTATCCAGGATGTGGATACCCATCTCCAAAGTGCGTAGGAAAGCCTCTTCCTCTTGGCGTAACACCTTAGTAATTATTTCTTGCTGGGCTACCAATTCGGGATAGGCTTCCCCCATCGTTTGGACTAGTGTGGGGATAAGCTTATACATAAAAGCTTGTTGCTGCCCTAAGAAGGTATACCCATACCTAACAGCCCGACGCAAGATGCGACGAATAACGTAGCCAGCCTTGGCGTTTGATGGCAGCTGCCCGTCCGTAATAGAAAAGGCTACGGTACGCACGTGGTCGGCAATTACGCGCATTGCCACACTTGTGGCTTCATCTTGCCCGTAAGGTTTTCCTACGTGTTGCGCTAAGCTGGATAGTAAAGGAGTGAATACATCGGTGTCGTAGTTTGACTGTTTTCCTTGAAGCGCCATACAAAGCCGCTCGAAGCCCATTCCAGTGTCTATAACCTGTTTGGGCAGAGGTTCTAACGAGCCATCGGCTTTACGGTTGTACTGCATAAACACCAAGTTCCATATTTCTATAACCTGAGGGTGGTCTTTATTCACCAGGAGGTGGCCGGGTGTATTCGCTTTTTCTTCGGCACTTCTAAGGTCTATATGAATTTCGGAACAGGGGCCACAGGGACCAGTGTCGCCCATTTCCCAAAAGTTGTCGTGCTTGTTACCATTCAGTATTCTCTGGGGAGGAATTACTTCTGCCCAGTAGGCAGCCGCTTCGTTATCGCGCTCCAACCCCTCGGCTGGTTCCCCCTCAAAAACAGTAACATACAAATTATTGGGATCGATTTTATACACCTCTGTCAGCAGTTCCCATGCCCAATGTATAGCGTCCTTCTTAAAATAGTCGCCAAAGGACCAGTTGCCCAACATTTCGAACATGGTGTGGTGGTAGGTGTCGTGCCCTACCTCCTCCAAGTCGTTGTGCTTACCACTAACTCGTAGGCATTTTTGTGCATCGGCCACACGAGAGTACTTAATTGGGGCATTCCCCAGTATGATATCTTTAAACTGGTTCATGCCGGCGTTGGTAAACATCAGCGTGGGGTCGTCCTTGATAACCATAGGAGCAGAAGGCACAATATGGTGCCCTTTGCTTTTGAAGAACTCCAGGAAAAGGCTCCGAATTTGATTAGATGTGTACATTATAATGTATGGATTTTGTATCGTATGTATTCTATGCCCAAAACAAGGGTACTAAACCCCACAAAGTTAACACTTTTACAAGAGGTACTGAAACCTGCGCTGCCTTGCAAAAGGCAGAACGGATTATTGTGCTGTAACCTCCTTGTTACCGAGAGGCAACTCCGCACAAAAACGGGAAACAGCTTGCCGTATTGATGAGAGGCCAAATGCCTCGGGATTTACTTTATCCAACGGAACAGATTTAAGTTCCTGCACATCGTCGTACCCTTTACCAGCATAAACATTTACGTTTGGCACCCTTAGCAGGTAAAACATGTCCAGCGTATGAACTTCAAAAGCGCTATACAGGTATAGGTTAGGCAACGAAAACAGGTACTGCAATTCCAGTCCTGGGCCCTGCTCCAAATGCACCTCTTCTTGTAGTTCCCGCCAGGCTGCCCCTTCGGCAGTTTCGCCCATATCCACAAAACCGCCAGGCAGGTCGTAAGTTCCTTGAGCAGGCTCTTTTCCCCTAACAGAGACCAACAAGTTGCTATGGTCCACAACAAAAACTGCGGTAGCCGCCGACGGGTTAAAGTAATAAACAAAACCGCAAGCAGTGCATCGTTTAGCTTTAAAATTATGCTCCTTAAAAGCCAAAGCACCACAACGGGGACAGTAACGAAAAGAGGATAACGGATGCATGTGTATTAGTGAAGAATGAAAAACATTAAATCGCGAAGTATTGCACCAGGGTCGGGGTTGCCCCCATACAATCCCTTGCTACGGGCATCGCACCTCCTAAGGTAAGCAACAATTAAGCGCACCTTCCCTTGGCTGTAGTTGCGCAACCCCAACTTGTAGTTTGTTGTTTGGTAGGTATTGCGCAAATCCAATACCTTCATAATACCCTCTTCGCTTTTGTTGGGCGACCTTAGCACACACAACAACATTGAAAAGTAATTAAACAGCATACTCAGTGTGGTTGGCAGCGGCACTTTCTTTTGCTCGGCAATCAGGTTATAGGTAATCTTCATGGCCTCTGCCTCGTTCTTCATTGCTAATGCTCGTAACAATTCGAAGTTATTATACACCTTACTCACCGTGGTATAGCGTGTGATATCTTCATCTATCAACACACGTTTCGAAGCATCTGGCACTAAACTCAGCTTCTCCACCTCTTTTTCTATGCGTTGCAGGTTGCTACCTATGTTCTCTATTAGCAACTGTACTGCTGCTCCGTTCAGCCTAAGCCCGTACTCTTGCGCTATCATCTCTATATACCCAGGCAGCTGCCGTTCATAAAGACTCTTACACTCCACAAAGATGTAATCCTTTTTTACGGCGGCAACAAACTTGGACCTTGCATCGGGCATCTTCCCTTTATAACACAACACCAAGATGGTTGTTGATACAGGAAAGTCTATAAGGTTTTTCAGCTCCTCGGCCCGTGCCAAAGCTTGTGCTTCCCTTACCACAACAATATTATACTGGCTCATCATGGGGTATTTTCGGGAAACTGCCAACACCTCTTCCACAGTGGTATCTAAGCCGTAAAACTGACGGAGGTTAAAGTCCTTTTGCTCCTCTTCTAAATAGGTATTTATAATTTTCTTTTCTATCCTATCAATAAAATAATCTTCGTCGCCAGCCAGGATGTACACCATTGCTGGCGGATTATTCTTTCTGATTAGTTTAATAGCGTCTGCTGGGTTGGGTATTGTTGCCATAAGGAGTGCTATGCGTTGCTTTTTAAGCTATTTGAATTGTATTGGGGCCAAAGAACCCTGCCTTACAAATATACAAGGAAAGCACAACACCTTTACGCCTGAAACACAACATACAGAAAAGAACGCCCCCCTCTCTACCCCGTTTTTGAAACAAAAATTGCACTCATAGCTACTTGCTATGCATTTATTCCACCAATTATCACTATCTTGCATACAGAAACGCCCTACTTTTTAGGGTAATGGTAGTACTTTAAAATTCCTGTACTTATTATGGAAACACTTCAACCTCAAATCCTATTCCGCTACTTCAATGAAATCACCAAAATTCCTCGCCCTTCCAAAAAGGAAGAGAAGGTTATTGCTTACTTAGAAAAATTTGCTGCCGACCATAACTTACCCTATAAGAAGGACAAGGTGGGCAATATGGTTATATCCAAACCTGCTACCCCAGGATACGAAAACCGTAAATCCATAGCGCTCCAAGCCCATATGGATATGGTTTGCGAAAAAAATAGCGACGTAACTTTCAACTTCGACACCGACCCTATCCAAACAAAAATAGAAGATGGCTGGCTAATGGCAAAAGGGACAACCCTTGGTGCCGATAATGGTATTGGCGTAGCCGCCGCTTTGGCTGTCCTTGCATCTGACGACCTTAAACATGGGCCTATAGAAGCCTTCTTCACAGTGGACGAAGAAACCGGTATGACCGGTGCAATGAACATAGAAGAGAATTTCATACAGTCCGACATCCTGCTGAACCTTGACAGTGAAGACGAAGGAGAAATATTTATTGGCTGTGCTGGCGGAATGGGTACCTTTGCAGAATTCTCTTACCAACCAGCCTATGCCGACCCCACCCTCGTATACCTACAAGTAAATGTTAAGGGGCTTCGTGGCGGCCACTCCGGTGGCGACATTCATGTTGGCCTGGGCAATGCCAACAAAATTTTAGCCCGTTACCTTTACAACCTGGACCACGTTGTGGACGAATGGACCCTTGCACAAATAACAGGCGGAAACCTACACAATGCCATTCCGCGCGAAGCTTGTGCTGTAATAGGTATACCCTCTTCGCAAAGAGAAGAAGTGGCTCGTTATACCAACGAGTTTGCAGCCGACATCCGGAACGAACTACACAAAGTAGACCCCGAGGTAGAGGTTACCATAGGAACTACCGAAAAGCCCGAGTTGGCTATTGATGAATACACCAAGCACAACCTTATTGCTGCCCTTGTTGCCTGCCCCCACGGTGTACAAGGTATGAGCCACGAAATAGAAGGACTGGTAGAGACATCCACAAACCTTGCCTCTATTAAAATGAAAGAGAACTATACCATCCTAATTGAAACAAGCCAACGCAGCTCCACCGAGTCGTTAAAAAGAGCTATTGGGGATACCGTTACTGCTGTATTTGACCTTGCTGGTGCCTACACCTACGAGCGCGATGGATACCCCGGATGGGCTCCCGACATGAATTCGGAAATACTGAAAGTGGCAACTCAAAGCTACAAAGACATTTTTGGCAAAGAGCCCAAAGTAAAAGCTATTCACGCAGGGTTAGAGTGTGGTTTGTTCAAGAAAAAATACCCACACTTAGATATGATTTCTTTTGGACCAACCATGCGCGATGTACACTCCCCTCGCGAACGGCTCGAAATTGCAACAGTAGAAATGTGGTGGAAACACTTAGTTGACGTACTTGAGAAAGCACCTCAAAAATAAACCGGTGTGAACACCAAGTCTTTCTGGCCTAATACCACTAAGACGCCTTCTTCAAGAGTCTGGAGAGCAGCCTTAAAAGGGTTTCTCTTCGGACTCTTATTTTTTTACCATGTCCCTTACGGCATTGCTCGGGACAGCATTAAAATTGTTGCTTACAATGTAGAAAACCTCTTCGACACTATTCCTGCACAAGAACATAACGACCAAGAGTTTTCACCCGGAGGAGTTAAACATTGGAACAAGCAACGCTACTACACAAAAATCCGAAAAATAGCACGTGTATTAACAGATATAGGGCAATGGTCCTACCCCGACCTAATAGGGCTATGCGAAATAGAAGGCGACTCCGTAGTGCGTCACCTATCGCGTGCCCCTGGCCTACGAGGTGGGAGTTACGAATATGCGGTATCTTCGGGCCGTGATGCCCGCGGTATTGAGGTAGCACTGCTGTGGAATTCGCGCCAGTTTGCCCTTATTTCGCAAAAAGAAATCCCCACCTATATTACAGGAAGTCTGCCCCCGTGGTATGCTCCTACCGATACGCTGGCTTTCCACACACAAGGGTATGCCGGGCGTAATGTTCTATGGGTAACACTTGCTCGCTACTCCGACCACACCCGCTGGCACGTATTTGTAGTTCACGCCCCTTCGCGCCGTAATGGAATTAAACAAACCAACCCCAACAGAATTCAACTGTGCCAACGGGTACGGAGTGCTACCGACTCTATTAGGGCTAACACCCCCAACGACTACATTGTAATTATGGGCGACTTTAACGACAACCCCAACTCGCCCTCTCTCCTCACAGGCTTACAAGCAACCCTGCTCCAACACTACAACAGCTCCTCGCCGCCGGTACTCGTAAACATATCGCCACTACCTACCGCAACCCAAGGGTCGCACCTTTTCCGTGGGCGCTATTGGATGCCCGACCAAATCATACTCTCGCATCACTTCTTCCGCAACCGCATACCCGAGCAGTACCCCAAGCTACACATTTTCACCCCCAAATACCTTTGGGAACCCTCTGCACGCCTTCGCAAACGCCCTAAGCGCACATATCGTGGTAACTTTTACAGCTCGGGGTATTCGGACCACTTCCCTGTTTACACCACCCTTTACTTATAACCTATGCAAAGTATACAAATCCTTTTGGTAGGTAAAACGGACTCCGCCCCATTGCAATCGTTAATAGCACAGTACCTCAAACGCCTTAACAGGTTCGTTACTGCCGAAATAGTAGAAATCCCCGACCTCAAAAACACCAAAGCCATCAGCGCCAAGGAGCAGAAGGAAAAAGAGGGGCAACTAATACTCGCCCATATTTCCCCCTCGGACTACATTGTATTGCTCGACGAACGCGGAAAAGAGTTCACCTCCCTAAACTTTGCCAACTACCTAAACCATAAGCAACAAGTTGTAGCTCGCCGTTTGGTATTTGTTGTAGGGGGGCCATACGGCTTTTCTGCTGCTGTTTATAACCGTGCTACCGAACAGGTTTCGCTTAGTAAAATGACGTTTTCGCACCAAATGGTTCGCCTCTTCCTGGTAGAGCAAATCTACCGTGCCTTCACTATTCTAACACATCACCCGTACCACCACGAATAACCCCATATTTATTTGTTATGGATTTTCTTACCCCCCTTTTTCGTCGCCTTGGTAACAATAGGCTGCAAAAAATAGAATACTTCAAGCAAAACCCTAACGAAGTCCAAGCCTACCAACTTAAAAAAGTGATAGAACGCTTAGCCCATACCCAGTATGGCAAACGTTACGGGATAACATTGCAAAGTGGCTATTCGCAGTTTACCCAAAATGTTCCCGTAGTCCACTATGAGGATATAGCACCAGAAATAGAGAAAATGCTTCAGGGCCAACGCGATATCCTAACTCCGGGGCTATGCAGGTGGTTTGCCCAAAGCAGTGGAACCACCAATGCACGTAGCAAATACATACCTGTACCTAAAATACATTTACACAACTGCCATTTCAAGGGGGGGATGGACTGTGTACGGCTCTACCTAAACAACAATCCACATAGCCGTTTTTTTAGCCACAAAGGCTTCTCCATTACGGGTTCGCTCAACACTTCATCACCTTCCCACCACCCCTCTATTCAAATAGGAGACATCTCTGCTATCATGACGAAATGCATGCCATTTATTGGGAAAACAGTAAGAGCACCACAAGAAGAACTATTGCTCCTGCCCGATTGGAACCAAAAACTGGAGGCTGTTTCCAATGCATTAGTAAATACCAATATTGGCAACCTCTCGGGCGTACCCTCTTGGATGCTTTTAGTTATAAAACGCGTCCTGCAAAAAGCTCAAACACAAAACATTCATCAGGTATGGCCCAACCTGGAGGTGTTTTTTCACGGGGGAGTCGACTTTTCTCCCTACCGCTCTAAATACCGCCAGTTGCTGGGGGACTCTGTACACTTCGTAGAAACCTATAATGCCTCCGAAGGCTTTTTTGGCATCCAAAACGACCCGTCCGATCCCAGTATGTTGCTTATGCTGGACTATGGAGTGTACTACGAACTCATTCCCCTTTCCCAATATCACCAAGGAGTGCTCCAACCCATTCCGCTTGCGCAAGCCGAACTCGGGAAACATTATGCCCTCGTCCTCTCCACCCTGGGAGGCTTATACCGCTATATCATTGGCGATACCATAGAGTTCACATCGTTACAACCCTACAAAATACGCATTACAGGGCGCACCAAGGCCTTCATTAACGGCTTTGGAGAAGAACTGATGGTAAGCAATACGGATACAGCCATAGAAAAAGTTTCCAAAGCCTTAGGGTTTCACACTACCGACTACACCGCAGCGCCTGTATTTTTAACCGAAGAAGGCAAAGGGTTTCACCAATGGGTTATTGAGGCTACCCCCAATACACAAACGCCCCTACCCAGCAATACAACCGTTGCGTTAGCTATTGATGAGGCATTACGGCAAGTTAACTCGGACTACGATGCCAAGCGAAGCCTTAACCTGAACTTGCAAGCGCCCCAAGTAGCCTTTGTTCCAGCGGGGACTTTCCTTAAATGGCACAAAGCTCACGGCAAACTTGGCGGGCAACACAAAGTACCCCGCCTAAGTCCTAACAACGATTTTGTGCAACAATTATTGCAGTTAGCACAACAGTAATACAGCCTCCTCTTAGCCCGCATTACAGTACATTGCACACATAATCGTATCTTTGCAGGTAATATCTTTGAACGAACTCCTTAACTATGAAGTTCTACCGAAAACGAAAAATTAAAATACATCGCGAAGGCACAGGCTTTCTCATTGGTGTTTTCACCCTCTTCTTCTGCACCAATGTATACCTGTACTATGCCTTCCAAAACCATATAGCCTTTTGGATTACGCTGCCTATCACTACCATCCTATACCTGTTGGTGGTCAACTTTTTCCGTTCTCCTTTACGACACTTTCCGTTCGACCCTCACGGTGTTGTAGTAGCACCTGCCGATGGGCGCATTGTTGCTATAGAGGAGGTGTATGAGCCCGAATACCTCAAATGCGAATGCGTTATGGTTTCCACCTTCATGTCCGTATTCAACGTGCACGCCAACTGGTTTCCTGTTGATGGTGTTGTGCAATACGTTAAACACCACGAGGGGCGTTTTTTAGCCGCATATCTGCCCAAAAGCAGTGTCGAAAACGAACGCTCCACGGTTGTCATACGAACTATGGACAAACACAACATACTCGTACGGCAAGTAGCAGGTGCCGTTGCCAAACGCATTGTCACCTACCCCTCTGTAGGCGAAGAGTGCTTTGTAGATGAGCATATGGGCTTTATTAAATTTGGGTCCAGAGTAGATGTTTACATACCCAAAGACTCCGAAATCCTTGTTGAATTAGATGAAGCCGTTACAGGAAACACTACCGTTTTGGCTCGTCTGCCTTAACCCC
>JAEWGA010000074.1 GCA_023388555.1 Bacteroidota bacterium
CCTTCTACATTTCTGTTGTTATCAACCGATAAAATAGACTTTAGCGCATTTGAGCAAAAAAATAAGCACCGAACATTCGTATAGAATTGTATACGAACATTCGGTGCTTATTTAGAAACTATCAGTATAAGCTGAATTGAAATATACAATTGTGTTTTGTTGAAAGGCTGTGTTTTAAAAATTTAATACTCAGATGTTCGCGGCCGTAAAACGCATATTGAGGCGGTGTTTTTCCTCACGTAATTTGCTGTTAGCCAAGCTATAGTATTATCTTATCTATAAGTTTTATATTTGTGTGTTACTTGGTTAGCTCTATTTCCCCACTTCTCCCCCACCCTTTGGGCAACCACTTCAAATTAAACACTTAGAATTCAGCATTTTAATAGCGTATTCTATATAAGCAATAGTGGGCGTTATTCTTTGTTTTCGGTTGTTTTATTCGTGTAATCAGCAGTTTTTACACACTTGTATACATATAAGTTTGTATATTTGAGAAGCGTCTAAATTGCCTTATACAATAGTATATGAAAGAGATTCGTGATAGGATATCCTATATTATTGAGTGTGAAGGATTAACCCAAAACTCATTTGCAGAGCGCTGTGGTGTGAAAGCTGCCATGCTAAGCCATGTACTAAAAGGAAGAAATGCACCAAGCGTTTTATTGCTTCAAAGTATTCTTGAGGCATTTCCTATGTATGGTAGTGATTGGCTTATTCTTGGTAAAGGAGAAATAACAGTATCCCCATCTTCGACGGAGAAGATGCCCAATATAAACTTACCCCTCTTTGACACCGTTACCGAAGATCCTTTGCCCGATAAAATCACGCCCCCTCTTTCCAAAGATTCCTTAGAATCCAAACGTTCCGTAATGAATAGCAGAAAAGATATCTCTAAGATTATTGTATTGTATGAGGATGGAACGTTCGACTGTTTTTCCCCTCAATAAGCCATTTATGCTAGTTGGTTTGAGTTTTTTTAACCGAGAATATCGGGGAATTCCCGTTTTTATATCTATCTTGCAATTAGAATAATGAATTGTCTAACCCTCAAAATTAACTTCCCATGACTATCACATTTAATGAATTACGTAGAGTTAAAGACTCTTTGCCCGACGGTGCAATGCATCGTATAGCCGATGAATTAGGACTTTCGGTAGAAACTGTAAGAAATTACTTTGGAGGAGCAAATTACACTGCTGGTGAAAGTTCTGGTATACATATAGAATCGGGCCCTGAGGGCGGTATTGTAATGATAGAAGATTTAGGTATCTGGAACAAGGCTTTGGAAATACTTGCAGAGTCGGACCAATAGTATTAGAATTATTTTTTAATCTCATTTCCTATTGATATCATTATGGCTGAATCTAAATACACGTTATTAGCCATCTGCACCTATGAAAAGGCTCAAATACTAAAGACAATTTTGGAAGGAGAAGGTGTTATGGTGTTAATTGAGAATGCCAATAAAATCCAACCGATTGTAGCAGATGGTGTGAGAATTAATATTTTGGAAGAGGACTTTGAGAAGGCCCGAGAGATTATAGAAGATCTTCGGTTATCGGAACTGCTAATGCCAGCAAAAGAGAAAAAGCCCTTAAAAAAAAGAACCAATACAATATTGGTGCCCGTGGATTTCTCTTCGCACTCCTGGAATGCAGCTGTTTGGGCTGTGAACTTTGCTTCTCGGATTGGTGCAGACGTCTTTTTATTACACGTTTTGTACGTGCCCTTTTACATGGGAGGCGCATTTTCTTTGGAGGCAGGAGGTGGAGCTGTGCCTTATGGCCTTACCGCTGAAAGGATCTCGGCTCTGCAAAAAGAAGCTAAGAATAGGATGACCACCTTTCTTGAAAAGCTAATAAGAAGTGCAGTTGATGCAGGCGAGTTGCCTAAAACAGAAATTAAGGCAAGGGTTTTACGTGGGCTTCCCGAGGAAATTATTGTTGATGTTGCTAACAGCATGAATCCCCAACTTATAGTTATGGGAATGCATAACATTAAACAGGATGGGAATAGCGAGGATAGCATTGTTGATGAGGTTCTGGACCAAAGCCCGGTGCCTGTGTTGGTTATACCAGAGGGGTATTCGGTATCGAGACTTGCAGATGTATCTCGAATAGGCTTTGCTACGTCGTTCTCGGATAAAGATATTTCGTATTTTCAGGAATTCGTTAGCCTTTCACAGAGGTACACACCCCAAATTTATCTTTTCAATATCTCTACATCAAAGAACGAATGGGATACGATAAGGTTAAATGGTTTACAAACCTATTTGTCCGATCTCCATCCCGAAAGCCATATAACCCACCGGGTACTCCCTCCTGGAGATAGAATAGAGGCTATTAGAGCATTCATACAAGAAGAGGGAATACAACTTCTTGTACTCCCTCTTTCAAAAAGGTCTGTTTGGCTTCGCCTATTCTCTCCCAGTTTGGCTCAGCAACTGCTAAGAGATGTCTCTTTGCCAATTCTGCTTTTAAGCTAATTGCGAGTCACGGTTTGGGGGCTTGTCCTATTTCGTTCAATAAATTAAGAATACCATCCTCCAGTAAATCTAAAACCAATTCAAAGCCATTAGCGCCACCATAATAAGGATCGGGGATATAATCATAGCCCCGATCTTTTTTGCAATAGCTTATCATTTTAACCACTTTTTCTGCTGCATTTAAATTTGGAGCCATAGCTTTAAGGGTATTATAGTTGCTATCATCCATGGCTACGATTATATCTGCAGTTTCAAAATCGTTATACGTTACTGGACGTGCTACAGAGTTAAGGGTATATCCCCGTTGAGAGGCATGCCGTACCATTCTGCTATCGGGGGGCATGCCAGCTGTATGGTTACCGGTTGCAGCAGAATCTATTTGAATGTTCTTTATTCCTAACTCTTTTGCTTGTTTCAGAGCAATAGCTTCTGCGGCTGGAGACCGACAGATATTCCCGAGGCAAACAAATAAAAGCTTCATTACGGCTGTTTTTTTTAGAATGGTATTACAGGGGAATTATTGTTTTTCTTCCACGTTTTTTTCTTCTTCTCCAAAAGAAGTAAATCCCGCATTCACAAGGATGTTATACCATTTGGCAAGTTTTTTCATATCCCCTGAACGGACACGGTTCTCATCGTAGTTGGGCAAAACTTTTTTCATAAACTCCGATAATGTTTCTGCCGATGTCGTTATCTCCTCTAATGGCAAAGACTTACCTTCGTACAAACGGTAAATAGAGTCCAACACTTCGCCTAATGGAGTATCTCCTAAGTTTGTGTATATCGATATATCTCCGAGGGAAACTACCTGCTCTCTTGCAAATAGTGGTAGGCGTTTTTTTGTTTCTAAGTCCTCAACAATAAATGGAGACTTTTGGGCCGAGATAACTTTATAGAGGCCCGCTTTCCCTGTAATGGCAAATATTTGATTGAGTTTCATATAGGTACGTTATACGTTGGTGTAGTTAATACTAAGGTCCTTTAATACAGCTTCCAAAGATAGTATCAGTGAATTGGTGCTGTCATTATTTATAATATAGTTAGCATTGTTGGCTTGCTCAGCTTCTTGTTCCTGGGCTTTTTCAAAAAAAAGAAAGCGGTTAGGGGGCATATTCTTATCCCTTCTTATAACACGCATTCTTCGCGTTTCTTTGGGGGCGATAACGCACAATGTTTTATCGCAAAAACAAGAAAAGGATGATGTGAAAAGTATAGCCGATTCCAAGGCAACCCAAGGGCTACTTTGCTGCTCTTTCCAAGAAAAAAAGTCATCCCGAAGGGCAGTATGTATAATTTTCTCCAAAGATTTCCTATCGGCAACAGAGCGAGATAGTATTTCTTGGAGTATAGCATGCTCTATTTCCCCTGTAACAGATATAGGAGAAACGCCCCACAAAAGAGCAATAGACTCCTGCACATCTGGCCTGTGATACATCATTTTCGCACGCTTATCGCAATTGTAAATAGGGATGCCATAAAGCCGCAGCAAATTCATCACCATGCTTTTACCACTTCCTATAAGCCCGCATACGCCTAAAACCTTCGGTATAGCATTCATTTCTCTTCTAATAAATATTCTACCTGGCTGGGATCTGGCTGTATTACCTGGACATATTCGGGGTACTCATCTATTAGCACGTTAAGAGAGCCTTGTGCACTATGTTCAATATCTTTCGTCTGAACTGTAACATGGATGTCGGACGACTTTAATAGCTCCTTTTGACTAACAGGTATTACGCAAACAACCTGGATATAAGAGGGGAATGTTCGGAGTTGATACCTTCCTTTTAGCTTAGGTACATCAATAGGTATACTGAAAGAAACCTGGACAAGCTTTTCTGTCTCAATATTCAATGTAGTATATTCGGGCAACAAAACTACATTTTTTAAGGTATTGAGTTTTACCTTTATTGTTTGGCTCTCTTTAATTCCCCGGATTGTAATGGTATCTGTAGAAACTACTTTCAGGGTATCAATTTCTAATTTATTCCCATATACAATCGTTTGTTCGGGATTCATCGAAATTCGTTTCAGGATATAACCAGGGTCGGTAATAATCTGCGTCATCAAATGGATAGGCACCTCACGTTTAGCTTTGGGTGCATAGTCGGCATAAATCTTGCTCGGGCTAATAGCTAAAATTTTTGTGGTTCGGCTCGCGCTTCCAATTTTTTTTTCTACCTCGTTTTGGATTATATCGGGGTTCCAATATAACTGTCCCTGCCGAGATGCTTCTATTTTCGGAGAGAGAACGATAGGAGAAAATGAGCCTCCAATACGATAATTCATAAGCGAAAACCCATTATCTCTAACTTCCACCTCTAAATGGTTAGGCAGGGGTGGAGTAATAGCAATATCCGAGGGAATATCATCATACTCAACAGGGATCTTCAATATTACCGAATAGGAATATTGAAACGTTTGAATAAGCCAAAGAATTAAGGACAAGAAAAAGAACAAAACAAACAGTAAAGCTCCACGGTCTATCCATCTTCTAAACTGTTTGCGTCCTATACTAACAAGCCTACGAATTCCCTTCATTATTCAACTCTAAAGGTAGAATATGTGTACGGTTCCCTCAATTATTGCGCTCTTTTTTCTGCGTCTTCCAACGAGTAAAGAGAGTCCAAGGCTATTTTTAATCGCACACCTTCCCAAACCTCTATAACAACTATCTTGGTAGCGGTGTTCACATCTTTTACAATACCATAGATGCCTCCCGAGGTTACCACCTTATCACCAACCTTAAGGGCCTCTCTACTTTTTTGTAATTGCTTTTGTCTTTTTGTTTGTGGTCGTATAATGAAGAAGTAAAATATTACGACCAATAAGACAATCATCAGGATGTTCGAAACTGCTGGGTTCATATTCTATATTTTTTAGGGTTATTATGAATATACTTATTCGCCAAGAATCTTTCCTTCCGCTTTTAAATCGGTAAAAGCTCGGTGCAAGATTCCGTTAATAAAAAAAGTGCTATTAGGAGTGCTATAATATCGTGCCAAGTTTAGGTACTCATTAATAGTAACCTGTGTGGCAATTTGGGGGTTGTGGATAGCTTCGGTCATTGCCAAAAGGAGTATAAGGTAATCCATTTCGCTTACTCTATCCTTATCCCAGTTCTTAAAATAGTTGCTCAAGTAATTCTTGTACTCCTTTTCGTGCTGAATGGCATTCCAAAGAAGTTCTTCTCCAAATTTTTTCTCGGCCTCACTACCATACATTGGTCGGATTACCTCTTGTAAAGGTAACCCGTTTGCTAATCCGTTAATCACTTTTCTAACAAATGTTGTAACAATTTCAATGTCATCCAATATGTATGCCGAATAACCTTCAAGCAGGCTATGATAATTCTCGTTAGAAAAGAAGTACTTCTTGTATATTGAATTCCAAAAACTTAGAGTTGGGGTTTGTGGGTCTGCTGCTAAATCTACATTTTCTCGGGCAATTTCCAATACCACCCTATCGTAATACTGCTTTAGCCCATTTCTTTCTGGAGTATACAAATCCAATTTTTCAACAAAGCTGTCGTCTTTTTCAAGGGCAACGGTTAATGGGTTATGAGCAATCGTCCGGTATAATGTTATAAGTTCTTGGTTTGGAGATAGCTTACTCTTTTCCACCTCTATTTTTTCTCGAGCAGCTTTTTGGAGGTGCAAAGGCAGTCCGCATAAATATATATACAACCTATAGGAATGCTCTATGGCTAACGAATATATGGACATTGCTTGTTCTGCAGTCACTGTATCTACAAGGAGGTAATTGTACAATACCTGTAATGCCTTTATTCGTATTAATAGTCTGTTAATCATATTATGTCAAGGGTAAAAGTATAAGCGTTTGCTCCGAGTTCACAAAAGTACTGTTTTTATACGTATTGCGCGTTATTCCTTAATGGTCTAATATCCGGTAACTCTATCCAATGTATTTGAGGATTTTTCTTGGCTAAGTATTGTTTTAAGTATGTTCTTGTCTCTTCTGTAATCAGTTTATCGGTACAAATGGCAGTATTGTATACTACAGCTTCTATATCTACTCCGCTATTTTGTAGGACCTCAATATTAAGTAATGTATGGTTTATGCTGCCCAACTTAGCTGTTGTAACTAAAATAACGGGGATATGGTGTGTTAAAATATAATCCCTTGTTAAAAAGAGGCCGTCCAGTGGCACCATCAATCCCCCAGCCCCTTCAATTAGCACTTTGTCGTACAACTTTAGCAAGTCCAAGGTTGCTTTAACTGTTTTGTCATATTCGGGAGCTTTTTTATCCAAAGCAATAGCCATATGAGGAGAACAAGGGTAGCTGTATATTAAAGGGCACGTTGTTTTATCTGCATCAACGGGCAGAAAAGGGCGTCCCTCTATTTCCCGATGCATGGCTATATCCTCGGAAACTTCTTTGCACCCTGTTTGTATCAGCTTCTGCGTTATGCAGTTGATGCCCTCTTCTATCAGTTTCTTCGACAAATAGCCTGTTGCTGCTGTTTTCCCACAATCAGTATCTATACCTGTTATAAAATACACAGGTTTATTCAGTATGTCCGACAACATAATTTCCATTGTTTGTTACTTCCCCAATGTGCTACTATAAGCCTCTCAGAATTCGTATTTAGTCTACTCCAAGGCAGCGTTTTAAACGGATTGTATGGTAATTCCAAATATCCTCCAACAGCTCCACCTCCATGGATAAATCACAATCTTCTACTATTAAAGAGGTTGTAGCAGAGAGTTCTGTTTTCACAATAGTCATAGAGAAATAAGAAGCTGGATCATCGGTCCATTCCCACTTTATTCCCATATCCTCCTGACGGGATAAAATTCTACCTGTCCTATGGTTGCCATCACCATCCCAGTCTACCTGTATTTTATCTCCTATTATTTTCACATTCGGTGCCAGCCACTCGGATAAACCATGGTCGGTGGCAATTTGGTTCCATACACTTCTTACTGAAGCCTGTCCCAATACTATTTCTGTACTATATCCTTTCGAGGAATTCATATAATCCACTTCAATATTAGGAATATTACCAAACCATTTGGTTACAGTATACCGTAACTCGTATCGCCATCCACTTTAAAATACTTAAACACCTTAGGGAGGTAGTCAATTATATCTTCGGCTATAAGGCTCTCTTGGCAATAATCTTCAGCATATCTATCTCCTGCATAACCGCAAATAAATACTCCAATTAATGCCGCCAATAAGGGGCGGTATCCCCTACCTAACAGTCCTAATATCACACCGGTTAATACATCTCCGGTACCTGCGGTTGCCATTCCAGGGTTTCCGGTAGCATTAAAAATAATACGGCCCGACTTTGTGCACGTTGCACTATAAGCACCTTTTAAAACAACAATCACTTTATGTTTTACCGCAAACTCCGAGGCCTTTTCCACCCTATCAAAATCATTATCCGAGGGGCCTACTAAAGCATCCAACTCAGAGGCGTGTGGGGTAAGAATCGAGTCTTGTGGAATTCTTTCCAATAAACTCTTATTAGCAGCCAACAAATGAATGGCATCGGCATCTATAACCATAGGTTTGTTATAGTACGATAGTAAGTTTTCCAATGCCTTAGCGCTTGTAAAATGGCGTCCTAAGCCTGGCCCAATACCAATAGCATCGTACCTTTCGGCATTGGAAAACATTGAGAAGCAGGAGGAGTCCAGGTCCTCATCCACCAGAGCTTCGGGCAAATAGGTGTGAATGGTAGGGGCGTACCCCTGCGGAACATGTATTGTAAGGTGTCCTGCTCCTGCCCGCATCGCTGCTTTTCCAGCTAATGCCGCAGCGCCTACCATTCCTTTACTGCCTGCAATAAGAGCTATGCGCCCATAGTCGTACTTATGGGAGAATTTTTGCCTATGTAAAATAAGGCCATATACATCCGAAAGGGAAAACAGGTACCGCTTAACCATATTGTTGGCATCGGGCTCATCCAAAGCTACATCTATAATCTGCCACTTGCCTACATAAGGCGCATACTCTTTAAAGAAGAACGGATATTTAGGCCCGTTAAATGTAAACGTATGGGTAGCCTGGATAACAGAGTCCATGTTATTATTCCTGTTATCCTCGCACATCAATCCCGACGGTATATCTATTGATACAACCAAGCTTTTCTTCTTGTTTATGTATTGCGCAACCAATGCTAAATCGCCAGCGAATGGCACGTTGAGTTCAATCCCACAAATTCCGTCTATAACAATATCTTCAGGTTTTATAAGTGGCGGATTAAAAGATGTAGTAACCTCCCGTACGCTACACTTTACTTCCATTAGTTGCCTCATATTGGCTTGGCACTCATCACTTAACAAGCCTGTTGGGTTAAGTACAAGTGCTTCAACCCCAAGCCCCATGCTATGTAAAATTCGGGCCACAGCTAACGCTATAGCTCCATTCCTTCCAGGGCCAGCAAAAACTAAAATTCGGTGGTTGTCTCCAAAAGTTCTCCTGAACAAGGAGCAAAAACCGTTTGCTTGGCGTTCACATAGCTCCAATACACTTCTATTTCCTAAGGCATTGGTTGCTTTTTCTTCTATGTAGTCAGTATAAAACTGGTTGTATATCTTTATCATTTACCTATTATAAACCTAATAGATTAGCTCTTGCTGTGGTTCTCTTAATTCTTCTGGCCATTTGGTAATTGGCGGGAGGATGCCTTCTTTTATAAGCGTTTCCATTTGCCCTTTTACCGAAGAGTATGACCTATTGAAGGCTGCCCTATCCCACTCCGAAAGGCGAACGCCCCAATGCTGGCAACCGCCCGAACCGACCACAGCGGGTAACGACAAATAACTATGCGGACACTGTGGGGTATTAATGTAGCGGGCTGTAGGCAATGTAAAGGCCCGTGCATCTGTTGCACGAAGCATCTGGTAGCAAAGCCACGCAGGGCTCTGGTAGGCTGTATGTCCTCTAAGCTTTATAATTTGGGCACCACCAAAAACAACATCCTTAGCTATCTGTTCAAATGCTATGTTTTTTTGTTGTAGTACATCCACTAACGGCATTCCATTTATCTCTACAATGTCACGCATTACAGCCATCGATTGGTCGTGACTGCCAAGCGTCCAAGCATTACGTATCTGTTCCACCGGAATATCCAAATACCGGCTTAAATTCTTGCGGTAGCGTATTGTATCCAATGCGGAAAGAGACATAACATCAGATGCAGGTAAACCACTATTAACCAAAAGGGTTAGCCCTATAAGGTCCGAAGGGTTGGACACACAAACTACTCGTTTTATTAGTGGTTTATACTTACTCATTAACTTCCCCACCCTGCTTGCTGTTGGTGCGTTTTGCAGCAACATAGCCTCGCGGGTTTGTGCTCGGGATTGCACGCTGGTAGCATACAGTACGTTTCCCCCATAACTTATAGCCTCCTCAAAGTCGGTAACAAGAACTAAAGGTATTGTTAAACCCGCATCTAACATTTCTTCGGCTACGCCTTGAAGTCGAGACATTGTTGAGCCATGCAAAATTATTTGAGATGGCCATTCGTCTACTTCGGCTAAAAATACCAACTGACTGGCCAGCATACCCGAAGCACCAAATACTACTAATGGCAAATGCGATTTTTGGGGTAAGGTCATGGAGTAGCAATCCCCAATTAGGGGGGACATAAAACAAGAAAGGAGAAGAAAAGCTCTTACACGAACCTTTCATCTCCCCTAATGATGATATCTAACAAAAACTATATCCGACGTAATTAAGCACCTCGGTGTAAGTACTTATTAAGCAATATATGCCCTATAAAGCCTACCACCACAAGTGCAAGTCCTATTCCCAGTAATACATTGGAGTGCCCTGTACCCACTATGCCTAAATAGATCAAGAGTATTGCCCCGATTAGGAGTACTATCACACCCAGGTTTTTCATTATCTCCATGGTTTATCCTTGTTTTAGGGTTTGTATTTTTAGGATGCCGCCAATCTATTTCTTTTCAAAATAAACTATTGGCTTTTAGTGACTCGGCTGGGATTCAAACCCAGGACCTTCGGAACCGGAATCCGATGCTCTATTCAGCTAAGCTACCGAGCCTTAAATGGTATAGCTTACAACGCTATCCACTTGCAAATATAGTATATTTCCTTGGTTTAGCTAATGGCGTATTCGGAAAAAAGCTTACACGCACATTAAACTACACTATCATTGGTGGGGTTCTTAAATATATTGGTCTAGCCCTTTCTTGCATCGGCTTATGCCATTGGCACGGTTCTGCTGCGCTCTTAATAAGTTTTCCTGTTCTTTTCCTCGTTCAGCCATTTTATGATATAAGTGGAACACAACCCCTCCTAATTTCAGGAAGCGTTTTCTTATTCCTACTGCTTGGAGCCTTAAAAAGAGGTCCAAGTCCTCATGCCCCCACCCCTCAAAATCTTCATCTACTCCATTTACCGCTATCAGGTCCTTTTTCCAAAAGGCACAGTTTCCTCCTCTATTGGCCATTATATTGTGTTGTTTGTAATAAGGAGCCAACCATAATTGTGCAAAAGGTATTCTAATCATGTTCATGCTGCATAACGGCACTCTTAGGGGCAGCAAAATAGGGCCTTGTAAAATCTTCTTTGTGGCCGCTTCTGGTAATAACACTCTACTTCCTGCCACGTAATACCCCGTACGGGCTACGCGCAAATGGTCCTCTACAAAATGTTTTTCTGGAATGCAGTCCCCATCTATCTGAATAATATATTCGCAACCACTCTTGGCAAATGCTTTATTCCGCACTTTACCTAACCTAAACCCCTTATCCTCTTGCCATACGTGTATCACCTTAACTCCTGCTGGGGCTTCTTCTATTAGCCTATTCATTAAGGTTTGGGTTTCGGGGCCCGACCCATCATCTGCCACAATAATTTCATTGGGCAAATGCGTCTGGATGTATAAATGACGGATGCAGTATTCCAGTGCTTTGGGCCAATTGTAGGTGGATACCACCACGCACACATTAGGTAAAGAGGTATTTTTCATAAATAATCGTTCCGTATATGCCCTCTAATATCTGCCGATAATCGTTGAGGAGTGAATATTCTTTGTTCAAACCGGTACAAAGGGGCTGCCCATCCTGTAGTCTTACCCCCCCTTATCAGGCGAGAAAGTATAGCCAAAACAACAGCTCCAACACGCCGTTCTTGTGCAGGTAAATTGCGCTCGTTTTTTACCATCCATTTATATATTTTCCTGGAGAAAAAACGGTTGCCAGCTTTCACGGCAGTGTTTACCACATCTTCCCAGGGGGCTTGTGCTACAAGGGCATAGTTTTTTGCGAATGTCTGGGCATCATTAAGCCTGTAAAATAACCGAGATAGGCTTTCCCATCTTCTTTTATCGGGAATGGGGCCAAACGACGTTCGGTTTACATCCACCAGTGCAAAGTCGTACCGTAATGCGTTCGTGTTACAACGTTTGTAAAGTATATTACCAGGGGATAAATCCTTATGGTCGACACCTTTTTGGTGCAACGAATATATATACCTTACCAAGGCTTTTAGCAACTCGGGGTCCGACTCAGCCCCCTTCTCTACCAACCCCCATATGGTTTTATACCCTTCCAATAAGTAAGCGGCATAAAAGGAGCGGCGGAGTATGCCTATACGGTATTCCTCTCCGTAGGCAACTGGCAATGCAGTAACAACCCCCTTCTCAACTATCTTCTTTGCATTAACAAACGACCTCTGGGCCTTACTTCCTATCCAGCGGTATCCTATAGCTTTAATTACAGAGGGGATCTTAAAGTTTTTCACCACCAAATTACCGTACGTAACAAGCCTATTACGTTCGTCGTATATTACATGCGGCGCCAATTTTATAGCGCTTTGCAAGTGCCTCTTCTCTTCGCACGAAATATAGTGTATTTGGTAATCCTGTAAGTCCATATATATATGGCTTGGTAATGGTTATTTTCGGAGCCGAGCAATTACTGCGAGCCAGGAGTTTTCCTCAATAACGGCTGTAATACTCCACCCTTTTTGGTGCAGGGCCTCTTCTATCAAAACTCTATCGGTGTCATAAAACCCGCTTAGTAATAAAACGCCATGCGAATCTATATGGCACAAATATTTACCCAAGTCGGCCAAAATAACGTTTCTATTGATATTGGCTAAAAAAACATCGACCTTGGGCAAGCCCGAAAGAGCAGCAGCATCTCCATGCAAAACTATTAGTTCAACGTTATTTAGGTTGGCATTCTCCTTAGTGTTACGAACAGACCATTCGTCAAAATCAATAGAGTAAACCCTTAAAGCACCTTTTTTTGCTGCATATATTCCAAGGATTCCACTACCGCAGCCCATATCAATAACGCTTTTTCCCCGAAGGTCCAAAGTATTTAAAAGGCGTATCATAGAGGCTGTTGTAGCATGATTCCCCGTTCCAAAAGCCATCTTAGGGTCTATTATTAACTCCTCCTTTACACCTACCATTGGGGCATGGAACGAAGCACGTATTCCCAAGTTGCCTATTTGAAGTGGCTGAAAGTAATTTTTTTCCCACTCCTCATTCCAGTTTTTGTCCTCACAAACTTTTTGTTCAAAAAACAGGATATACTCTTTAGGGAGTTCTTCTATAACTCGCCTTAGCTGTTCTTCATTATAAACATCGGAAAGAATGTAGGCCTTTAAACCGTCCTCCTCCTGTTCAAAAGAGTCGAATCCTATTTCGCCCAAGTGATACACCACTAAGTCCCAATAGTCATTTAACGCCAAGTTGGCGGATAATGGCTCTGCTGTAAAATGAAAGGCTAAATATTGCATAGTAATTAAAAAAAGAAGAGGTAGCACATTAGAGTCCCCACAACAATGCCCACAATATCGGCAATTAACGATACCCCCATTGTATAACGGGTATATTTAATGGATACACTTCCGCAGTAAGCTGCAACAACATAAAATGTTGTATCGCTGGCCCCCTGCACGGTACAAACCAAATTGCCAATAAAGCTATCGGGGCCAAAGGTTTTCATAGCATCAATCATCATTCCTCTGGCTCCACTTCCGCTAAGTGGTTTCATAAGCATTGTAGGCAACCCCTCCACCCACGATGGCTCAATACCAATCAAGGCAACTAATTCCCGAATACCATTAATAGCTAAGTCCATGCATCCCGATGCTCTGAAAACCCCAATGGCCACCAATATAGATACCAAGTAGGGTATAATTTTCACTGCCGTTCCAAAGCCTTCTTTAGCCCCCTCTATAAAATCCTCAAAAACGTTTCGTTTAGCCCAAAAGCCAGATGCTATAAAAAGGCATACAAATGCAAACAAAACAATATGCGACACCGCGGTTGCATACTGCGTAATCACAGCTTTGTCCGCATAACGTAGCATAAAAAAAAGTGCTACCACAGCAGCAGTAATAATAAACAGGGGGATAATAAAGGCTTTTTGTAGCAAGTTAATTCGTTGCCTATAAGCCACCATTAAAATTGCCGATATTGTGCTTGCCGCCGTTGCTATAAGAATAGGTAAAAAAACATTGGAAGGCGAGCTGCTTCCAAGTTGCATCCTATACATAATAATGGTAACAGGCAATAGCGTTAAGCCCGATGCATTGATGCATAAAAACATAATCATAGCATCGGATATCCGCTCCTTATTCTTGTTTAGTTTTTGTAGCTCTTGCATTGCTTGCAATCCTACTGGGGTTGCAGCGTTATCCAGGCCTAACATATTAGCCGAGAAGTTTAGCAACATTGTACCAAGTACAGGATGCCCCTTGGGTACAGAGGGGAATAACACCGAAAAGAAAGGTGCTGTACCCTTGGCCATCTTGCCAATAATACCGCTCTTCTCCCCTACTCTAATCAGGCCTTGCCATAAGGTTAATACGCCAGCTAACCCTATAGAAATCTCGAAACCAGTATTGGCGGAACTGAATAACGACTCTACTATATTCCCAAAAACAGTTGCGTCTCTTGTAATAGCCAACTGAAAAAGGGCCATTACAAGAGATGCTAAAAAAAAGAATACGAATAAATAGTTAAGTAGCATTACTTCGTTTTCCTACACCAAGCAAAAGCGTTCGCAAAAATGCGCATCCAAGGGGTTACTTCGTGGTGGGTATCGGTTTCGGGATAGTATCCGCATTGCCACGGGAAAATAGCACGCTCTGGGTGCGGCATCATGGCCAAATGTCGGCCGTTTTTGCTATATATTGCCGCTATATCATCTGGCGATCCATTGGGGTTACCAGGATAGCCACTGTAACTGTACCTTGCCCCTATACAGTAGCTGTCGGGGCTGTATGGCAGGTGAAAACGCCCCTCGCCATGGGCTACCCAAATACCAATTTGGCTATTTTCCAGCCCGTCCAGGAAAACACAGTTATTTTGGGGGATGGTTAAAGAAACGTATTCGGACTCAAATTTTCCCGAACAGTTCTCCAACATCCTGTGCTTTTGTTCGTGCTCGGGATATAATACGCCCAACTCTGCCATTAGTTGGCATCCATTACAAATACCAAGGGATAATGTGTCGGGGCGGTTATAAAAGTTCTCGAGTGCTTTTTTTGCTTTCTCGTTATATAAAAATCCTGCAGCCCACCCTTTGGCCGAGCCTAAAACATCGGAGTTCGAGAAGCCTCCGCAAAAAACAATTAAACGAACATCATGCAGGTCCTCTTTGCCATCTCGGAGGTCCGACATATGAACATCCCTAACGTCAAATCCGGCTAAGTGTAGCGCGTACGCCATTTCCCGCTCCCCGTTCGTCCCTTTATCACGTATAATAGCGGCAACAATTCCGCTTTTATCTTTTCTGTTCGGATTGGCATTTATTTCCGCTAAGGCCCCAGTAAACCCAGTTGGAAGAACCGTTTTAACAGGTTGCTTAAATAGGTTTTGCTTACGTTCGGAGGCTATTGCATCGGGTACTTGGAAAGGCTCTAAACGGGCCGAAGGTGTATACCACCACTCCCTCACCTGTTGCATTGGTACAGATACCTCATCGTCGCCATAGTATATAGTAAGGTTATTGCTCTTTATAGGCGAGCCTATTACTTGTGCTTTCACACCGCTCTGTGCCAGTTCCTGTAATACGGGTTCGGTAGCGGCCACCTGGATAACTACACCTGGGTTCTCGGCAAATAACAGGGGCAACACCTCCTTGGTACAGTTCCTAAAATCCAACATTACCCCTCCGTTAATGTTTGGCATAGCCATTTCTGCAACAGTAGTAAGCAAACCGCCAGCAGAAATGTCGTGAAGAGCAAGTACTTTACCATTTGTAACAAGTTCCGATACTTTATTATAAGCCCGAACAAAGTAGTCGGAGTCTAAAATGTCTGGAGCATCGTTACCTAACTTGCCCATTGTTTGGTACAAGGCCGAGCCTCCAAGTTTCAAGGCATCGCCCGACAAGTCGATATGCACCAAGCCCGATGTTGTTGCCTGTTTAATTGTGGGCGTTACAACCTTACGGACATTTCCTATTTCGCCTGCGGCAGAAATAATTACAGTACCCGGCGACAATACCTGTTGGCCATTCCTATACTTTTGAGTCATGGACAAAGAGTCCTTGCCCGTAGGTATATTAACTCCTATCTTTATAGCAAAGTCGGAACAAGCTTTTACGGCACGATACAACGCTGCATCTTCCCCCTCATTTCTACAAGGCCACATCCAGTTGGCCGATAATGAAACAGCATCTATTCCCTTCTTTAGAGGGGCTCCAAGTAAGTTTGTTAAGGCTTCGGCAATGGCTATCCTGGAGCCTTTAGCTGGATTTATTAAAGCCACCTGTGGAGCATGCCCTATGGCTGTAGCAATACCGTTGTTCCCCCTATAATCTAAACTAACAGCACCAAAATCGGCAAGCGGGAGTTGCAACTCTCCTACACACTGTTGTTGAGCTACCTTCCCTGTTACCGAGCGGTCCACTTTATTGGTTAACCAATCCTTCGAGCCTACAGCCTCTAAACACAATACGTTACGGAGGTACTGGGCTATATTAGCCAAGGAGTTTGGTGCAAGAACAGGATCCGAGTACGTATGTTTGCGCGTAACATCCCTCATCACGGTTTTGGGGGAATTCCCAAACAAATGTTTTAGCTGAAGGTCCAACGGGTTTTCCCCTTTTTCTGCCTTAAAGGTTAAGCGCATATCGTTAGTAGTTTCGCCTACTACATAAAACGGGGCGCGCTCCCGTTCTGCTATTTCCCTTACATAGTCCACATCGGCAGGTTTCATTAACAAGCCCATACGCTCTTGACTTTCATTGCCAATTATCTCTTTTGCCGAAAGTGTTGCATCGCCAATAGGCAGCTTGTCCATATGAATACATCCGCCTGTTTCTTCTACCAGCTCGGACAAACAGTTTAAGTGTCCTCCTGCTCCATGGTCGTGAATAGAAACTACTGGATTGCTATCCCCCTCGGCCAATGCTCTTATAACGTTAGCCACCCGCTTTTGCATTTCAGGGTTAGAACGTTGTACCGCATTTAACTCTATTGCATTCTGATACTCCCCAGTATTTACGGACGACACTGCACCTCCTCCCATACCAATCCTATAATTATCGCCCCCCATCACAATAACTTTTTCGCCAGGTTCGCCATGGCCTTTTAGGGCATCGCGCCGTTGAGCCATACCAACGCCGCCAGCTAACATAATAACCTTATCGTACCCCCAAAGTTGCTCGTTTTCCTGGTGTTCAAAGGTTAGTAACGAGCCGCATATAAGTGGTTGACCAAACTTATTACCAAAATCCGATGCTCCATTGGAGGCTTTCGTGAGTATTTGTTGTGGGCTTTGGTATATCCACGGCCTTGCCGAAACCAATGTTTCCCATGGTTGTTGCTGGTCCAGCCTGGGGTACGAGGTCATATACACCGCAGTACCCGCCAGTGGAAGGCTGGCGCAACCACCAGCCAAACGGTCCCGTATTTCCCCCCCCGCCCCCGTTGCAGCGCCATTAAAAGGCTCTACCGTTGTTGGGAAGTTGTGTGTTTCGGCTTTTAAGGAGAGCACTGTTTCCACCTCTTTTACTCCAAAATAAGAAGGCTTCCTGGGGTCCTCGGGGCTAAAAAACTCAGCCTTAGGCCCCTGGTTAAATGCCACATTATCCTTATATGCCGACACCAAATGCTTCGGGTTCTTTTGCGATGTTTCTTTAATTAAAGAGAATAACGATTGGGGCTGCTCTTCACCATCAATAATAAAGGTGCCGCCAAATATTTTGTGCCTGCAATGTTCCGAGTTTACTTGAGAAAAGCCAAAGAGTTCGCTATCTGTTAAGGGGCGGTTTAACTCTTTGGCTACTTGTTTTAAATAGTTGATTTCTTCGAGGCTTAATGCCAATCCCTCTTTGTCGTTATAGGCTTCTATGTCTTCAATCAGTTCAATAGGTTTTACCTCCATATCAAGGTCAAACACATGGGCATTTAGGCCATCATACTTATGAAGTAGCATCGGGTCGTATAACGTTTGGGAGTTGGCGGGCTTAAAGAATTCTATTCTGGATATTCCCGAAATCCCCATATTTTGCGTTATTTCAACAGCATTGGTACTCCAAGGCGTAATCATTTCGGGCCTGGGGCCAATGTAGTTCCCACACAGTTGCTCCTCAGGAACAGCCACAGCTCCATCAAAAAGCCAAGACAAAGCATCTTTTTCCTCATGCGAGAAGGATGCAAGGTGAGTAACAACATAAACGGTGCCATTGTTGTGTAAAAAGAATGATAGCGAAGCCATAATAGTTATGTAGCAATAAATAAGAATAATTGTACGCCTGTTGGTAACGAAGATATCCCCGTTGTAGGCATAATACAAAAATACATAAATGCTATCGATTCTCTGCCTTAAATTAGGAACTACAACAGCATATTATTCATAACCGTGTGAGCTTTTCACAATCCTTTCCTTCCCAATATGGTTTACAGCCCTTTTTATTCTGCTTGAATATGGGACCTCACCAACAAAACGTTCCAAACTCCTTCCCAATCGGCAAAAAAACAACCATCCGATGTAAGACAAAAATTCCCCGAAAATAGGGTGTCCTTTGTCCGAAATTTGGACCGAAATATGACTTACTTTTAGGGCGAAAATGAAGGCGAAAAATGAACGGATTTTAGAGCGAAAATTTAGGGTGTTTTTTTGGGGGGATGGGGCGAAATTTGGAGAGAAAATTAGGGTGGAAATTAGGCGGATTTTTTGGAAAAAATGGAGCGTTTTGGGGGTAAAAGGATGACCGCCCGCAATCCCTTTACTGAAGCGGGTTTGCGATGGGTGTTAAAAGTTGTGCAAAAATAACTGCGCTTTCTTTTTCAACAAACTGCGCTTTTCGTTACGACAAACTGCGCTTTCTTTTTTGAAAGACTCCGCAGATACTTTTTTTGCCCCCCTCAAAACACCCCCAAAATTTGCCCCGAAAATCAGGTAAAAAAAACACCCCATTTCCCCACCAAAAAACATCTCTTTTTTTACACCCCAATCCCCCCCTAAAATTCCCCTATCCCCCACACTCAAACAGATAGGGAGAACACCCTACAAGCAACCAGAGAGAAAGCGACTATAATTTTGTTGCAATAGGCTAAGCTCCGATTGCGATACATATCTTTGCTTACAAGGGGACTCATAAATCATAACTTAGCAACAATAAAAATTCAAGTGCGCCTTATTTTCCCCAAAGAATGTGCCTATATATAATAGGATAGGTTCCATTCCAATCTTCTCGAATAGTAGTATCACTTAAAATCACTATTTTTGCAGGCAAAGTTATTCCAACCACTTTCCTAAGGAGTGTGGTAGGGGTGATAACGCGCAATAAACCAACACAGAAACTCTATAATAAAATCATATCCAACACATTATGGACAACGAAAAGAAACAAGGCCTTACAACGGAAGAGGAAGTAGGCGTATTTGTATCGAAATCGGAACGTTACATCGAAAACAACAAGAAAACCATTGGGCTATTACTTTTGGTACTGCTCGTGGTGGTAGGAGGTTTTGTAGCGTACAAATACCTTTATGCAAAACCACGCGAAATAAAAGCTTCGGAAGCTATGTTCCGAGCAGAGCACTACTTTACTGCCGACTCCTTCAATATAGCATTGTATGGCGATAGCGCTAACACCAAAGGATTCCTGGATATAATTAAGGAATACGGCTCTACCAAAGCGGGGAACTTAGCCCAGGCTTATGCCGGTATCTCCTTTTTTAAGTTGGGAGACACTACCAAAGCATTGGAACACCTGAAGAAGTACAACGGCAACGACCAGATGGTATCCCCAGCTATAGATGGACTTATTGGCGACTGTTATGCCGATATGGACCAGCTAGATGAAGCGTTAAAGTACTTTGAGAAAGCTGCCAAGAATGCCGACAACGAGATACTCTCGCCAATCTACCTGAAAAAGGCCGGGCTTGCTTATGAAGCCAAAGGCGACACTGCCGCTGCAATTGCAAGCTACCAGAAGATTAAAGATAAGTACCTAAACTCCCAGGAAGCTGCAACTATCGACAAATATATCCAACGGATACGACTAAAATAAACTGCTTACTCCACACAGTAAGAATTAGAGGGGACTTGCAATAAGTTCCCTCTTCTTTTATACAAACCACCGCTTAATTTATACCCCATTTATCCCCCAAAATCAAGAGCTGATAAATTGTAGCTGGAAAGCTATTCTGTGCTCCATTTTATTACACATTGCCTTATATAACCGATGTGTAACTGAGCCTTTTTCCGTATATTTGAGAAATAAGGCAATCCCCCAAACAAATGGACGTAACAAAAAAAATAAACCCAATTAAAGAGGTGCTCGTTAAGAAGAAACGGACCTACAAATGGCTGGCCGAACAATTAAGGAGGGGGCTGGCAGCGATGCCCAAATGGTGTAGTAACACGTTGCTGCCAGGGATTGGCTGCTTTGCTTCCGATAGCCAATATGCTGAAAGTAGAAGTAAAGAAGTTACTAAACTCCACTTTGGCAGCTGAAGTGCAAATGGCAAAAGTTGTAAAGAACAGAAATACGGATTGATTTATGAATAAGAACGAGCTTTCAAAGAAGAAACGCGGAATAGGCGTCCTGAAAAACGACAAGGAATTGGAGAACGGAACACTTAACTTTACAGACGAGGGAGGTAGCGGCATGAGCGAAGAAATGAATAGAGGAAGTATCATTTTGTATCGGACGCAGGACGGGCAGTCGAAGATAGAAGTCACGCTGTTAAATGACACTGTGTGGCTTACAGCCGACCAAATGGCGGAGCTGTTCCAACGCAATAAATCCACCATTTCACGACACATAAGGAACATATTTGAAGAAGGAGAGCTCAACGCAGATATGGTTGTTGCATTTTTTGCAACAACCACGCAGCATGGTGCCATTAAGGGGAAAATGCAAACCCATCAGACGGCTTTCTATAACCTCGACATGATAATCAGTGTAGGTTATCGTGTCAATTCCCACCGAGGCGTACAGTTCCGCATCTGGGCAACACAGGTGCTACGTGAATACCTGATAAAAGGATTTGCAATGAACGATGAACTGTTGAAGCGTGCCGGTGGCGGCAATTACTTTGACGAATTACTTGCCCGCATACGTGACATACGATCTTCGGAAAAAGTATTTTACCGAAAAGTGTTGGAAATATATGCGCTTAGTATAGACTATGACCCACGGGCAGAGGCAACACAGCAGTTCTTCAAAACCATACAAAACAAGATGCACTTCTCGGCTCACGGGCATACGGCTGCTGAAATAATTTATGAACGTGCCGATGCCCAGAAAGATTTTATGGGCTTGACATCATGGATAGGCGCATTGCCCAAACGTACCGACGCAGAAGTGGCAAAAAACTATCTTTCCCCAGATGAACTGGATACGCTAAACCGCATTGTAGGACTGTATCTTGACTTTGCAGAGTTACAAGCAACATCGCACCAGCCTATGTATATGAAAGATTGGATTCAAAAGCTGGACGATTTCCTGAAACTTTCAGGGAAAGAACTACTTAGCCATGCAGGCAAAATATCGGCAGAAATAGCCAAACAAAAAGCCGACATGGAATACGACAAGTTCAAAGGAAGGACAGCCAACGAGCTTACCCCGGTGGAAATACATTTCTTAGAGAACTTCGAGAAAGAACAGAAAAAACTGAAGCAATAGAAAAATATACAACATCAACAACCGGAAGTAACCTAACTGGTGGGGGAAAGCATAGGGGCTGCTTTCGGTCGGCGGTATTATTACACGAAGTGGAGGGGATTGGCAGTAGTGCACTAAGAAAACAGAGTCCAGAGCAAACGGCTTATTCCACACGGTAAAAATTAGCAACCTACCGCTTAATAAAGTATTTTTGTTAGTCCATTTAGGGGGGTAGATTTTGAGAAACAACCGAAAAATAGCATCTTTGCAGAGATAATATTGCAGAATCGCGACCAAGGCACCGAGAAAAACAACTCCTGCCACGTGGTTAAACGATGATGTGTGTTTAGAAAAGAAATATGGTACGACATATACGAACAGCAGCACTGTACGGGTTAGGAGTGCTTTTATTCCAATTAGGCTCAGGCGGGCTAACCATTAAAGCACAAGACCTCCAGGCCTCCCCTATTTCCAGGTATGGCTTAGGGGTTTTAAGCAACGCTTCGCCCACCGCTTACAGGGGAATGGGTGGTGTAGGAATAGCACTGGCCGACCCCAAGCACCCCAACTTCCTGAACCCAGCCGCTTATGCAGCTACGGACTCCCTATCCTTTTTAATGGACATTGCTGGAAGTGTTAATTGGGGGCGTTACAGTGACTCCCAAACGCACAAAAACACTTTCCTTGGCGGGCTGGATTATGTAGCATTACAGTTCCCGCTATGGCGAGATAAGGTAGCCCTTAGTGCGGGCATTATACCCTTTAGCACAGCAGGGTATAACTCCCAAAGAACAGTCGCGTTAAAAGACGACACTTTTACTACAATACAACAATTTAGTGGTACAGGCTCTTTGCAAACCGTTTACGCGGGCATTGGCACCAAAATATATGGTGGTTTAACATTAGGTGTTAACCTTTCCTACCTGTTTGGCAAAATAACCCATAGCGTAACCAACAGCCCCAACACCTCGGTAGGGACAACAGAACGAACAGTTTCGGCACTCCGGGTTAATAACCTGCTATTGGATTTGGGGACACAATACAAGTTTACTGTAAAGAAGAACCAAGTGGTAACCGTTGGTGCAGTATTCTCGCCCAGCCTTAAACTTACCCCCAAGCAAACAATAAGTACCGAACGCAATTATGGAACGGTATCTCAGCCCGAGATAACGAGCGAAAGAACGCAACTGGCGCTTAAGTCGCCCATGCAAATAGGTGGAGGCGTTTCGTGGGAAGGGTACAATAAACTTTTGGTCTCGGCCGACGTCAAAGTAAAAAGGTGGGAAGAAACATACAACCCCTTTAAACCAGATAATGTAACACTGCATACATCTTACCTGACGGCATTGGGTATACAGTACCGTAACGACCCCTACTCCCGTGATTATGCCGATAAAATATATTACAGGGGAGGTCTTAATTACAATACGGGCTACCTATCGGTAGGGTCATTAGGGCGTGTGGACAGGGTAGGACTATCTTTAGGGTTAGGGCTACCTGTTACCGCTATCGACGACCGAACCTCGTACATAGACTTAGCCTTAGAATACAGCAAAGCATATGCACCCAAAAGCAAACTACTAAACGAAGACTATTTGCGTTTAACCGTGAGTTTGAACTTTAACGAAACATGGTTCCGCAAACTGTTGATATACTAACTCCCTGCCACCTTTTGCAGGGAACATATTCTGCAACTAAAAGAAAAAAAATAGAAACATGAAAAGATACTCTTTATTAGCTGGTATACTCTTCTTGGGATTGCCCACCTTGGCCTTTGCCCAAGATAATGCAACCTCTCCTTACGGCACGGGGAAAGACTCCATTGAGTGCCTCCGGAATATAACATTTATGAAAACGTATGCTCGTAGCAACAACTTTCAGGATGCCTATACCTTTTGGGAAAAGGCTTACAAGGGTTGCCCCAGCTCCACAAAAGATATTTATATATTAGGAGCCAAAATATTAGGCTGGAAAATAGAAAACGAAAAAGATGAAGCCCAAAAGAAAAGTCTGCTGGACGAATTAATGGGCATGTACGATAGCCGAATCCAGTACTTTGGTGATGACCCCAAAACAGGGAAAGACTATATTTTAGGCTCCAAAGCGAACGACTATATTCGCTTTATGGGAGCAAAAGCCGACTTTAGTATGGTGTACGATTGGCTCAAGGATATTGTAGCCGAGAAAAAAGAGAGTGCCGATGCTTTAGCACTATCCTTATACACCTACTCATCCATGATGAAGATGGCCAAGGACGATAGCCATAAAGAAAAGTACATTAGCGACTACATGACCATTAGCGGCTATTTCGACAAAAACATACAAGCCGCTAACGAAAGTGGGAATTCGGACAGGGCTGGCATACTCCAAAACTATAAAACAGGGATAGATACCCAGTTTGCAGCAAGCGGAGCCGCAAGTTGTGATATGCTGGAAAAAATTTACGCTGGAAAAGTTGACGAGAACAAGGGCGACAAAGCCTATCTTGAAACCGTAGTAGGACTACTCCAAAAACTAAAATGCCAAGAAAACCCAGTGTATTTTAAAGCTGCCGAATACCTTTACGCATTATCCCCCAGTGCAAATGCAGCAATAGGTATAGCCCGCCAAGCAATGTCCAAGAAACAGTACGACAGGGCAACCAAGTTTTATGAAGAGGCTATAAAACTAAGTACCGACAGCCAAGAGAAGTCCGAAGCGTACTACAACATGGCAGTAATGGCATACCAACAACGCCAATACGCCAAGGCTCGCGGCTATTGTAACCAAGCTATGCAGGAACGCTCGGGCTTTGGAGCCCCCATGTTGCTTATTGCACAAATGTATGCAGCAACAGCCCCCTCTATTTACCCGGACGATCCCGTTTTGTCCCGCATAGTATACTGTTTGGTTGTAGACAAATGCCAACAAGCTAAAGCTATGGACAGCTCTATTGCCGATGAGGCTAACAAACTTATAGGCACCTACAGCCGCCACTACCCCGCGAAGGAAGATGTATTTATGCACCCCAAACTAACAGAAGGTGCAAGCTTCACCATTGGTGGCTGGATTGGAGAAACAACTACAGTACGTTGCTCTAACTAATGAAATAAACCTTTTGGGAACTTGTTAGGAAGAAACATCTTTCTGCAGCGCCCTACCTAATGAAAGCAACTATTTCATTCCTTATAAAGACACTAACATGCCCTAAATGCATAGGGTATGTTAGTGCCTTTTTGTATTTACTATTCTCGGTTTCGGCCTGCAACAACAGCAAGGGCGATGCCCTTAAAGGGCAAATAGATACCCTGGACTTTGAGAGTTGTACTACGGGAGTAAATACCCTTATCTCGGACTCGGGTGTAACCAAATACAAATTAGTAGCCGACGCTTGGTACACCTACACCACCCCCGAAAAAAAATGGTACTTTCCCCAAGGGCTTTATGTGGAACAATTCGACACACTAATGACAACCGAAGCCTCCATAAAAGCCGATACGGCCTACTACTACGAAAGCAAACAGCTATGGTACTTGGTGGGGAATGTACACGTTATGAGCAGGGAAGGTGAGGTTTTCGACTCCAACTCTTTATACTGGGACCAGAAAGCGGAAGAGGTATATTCCCATGAGTACATACGCATTGAAAAGCCCGGCGGGCAAATGTTAGAGGGGAAGTACGGATTTAAAAGCAACCAAAGCATGACCCGCTACACCATTTTTTCATCGTCTGGCCATTTAGATGTAGAAGACAAACCCCTCCCGGCCGATAGCATTCCAAAGGATAGCCTACCGGCAATATTTCCACCACCGCCCCCATCGGCAGCAGTTGCTTCTGGTATTAACGAATAAGTAGCCCAATGCCTATCTATATTAGTATCGTTATTATCCTCCTTCTTTCCGCCTTTTTTAGTGCAAGTGAAATTGCATTTATATCGGCAGACCGTTTGCGTATTGAGTTAGACAAAGCGCACCAGGGATGGTATGCCCGTATGCAATCCGTTTTTTTCTCGGCACCAGGGCAATTCATTACCACAATGCTTGTTGGAAATAACATAGCCTTGGTAATTTATGGTCTTTTAATGGCAAAACTATTGGAGCCCCCCCTCCATGTATACATTAGCAACCCTTTTGTTGTTGTACTTTGCCAAACAATAATATCCACAATCCTAATTCTTATTTTCGGAGAGTTTATACCCAAAGCCGTCTCGAAACTAAACCCTAACAGCCAAATAAAAACGTTTGCAATACCCCTATTCATTCTTTACATCCTGTTGTACCCTATTGCAGCTTTTACAACATGGTTAAGCAACATCTTCTTTAAACTGTTACGTATTGCCGATGCTAATAACGACTCTACCCGTTTAGGACGTGTGGACTTAGACAACTACATAGAGAGCAACGCACAGGATGAGGAAGCCCACAACACCTCCGAGGTTAAGATATTACAGAATGCCCTGGACTTCCCAGATGTAAAGGTACGGGACTGCTTTGTTCCAAGAAACGAAATTATTGCGTGCGACAGAGATAACACTACAAAGGAACAGCTGATACAAATTTTTGACCGAACAGGCTTTTCCAAAATATTGATTTATAACGATAGCATAGATGACATATGCGGTTATATCCATGCTATTGAGATGTTCCAATGTAGGGACGATTGGCGCAACCACATAAATACAACACTATACATCCCCGAAACGATATCTGCTGCTAAAGCTATGAGGCTACTCATGCAGTCCAAAAAAAGCATTGCCGTAGTGGTAGACGAATTAGGAGGCACTGCAGGAATGATAACCCTGGAAGATATAGTGGAAGAGATTTTTGGCGATATTGAAGATGAGCATGATATATCTTCCGTTGTTGTACGTAGGGTAAATAACAATGAATATATTTTCTCGGGAAGAGCCGAGATAGACAACCTGAACGAGCAGTTTGAGCTTGGGTTGCCAACATCGGACGAATACAAGACCATTGCGGGAATGATTTTACACCACCTACAATCCTTCCCCAACAAAGGCGATGAATTTATTATTTCGCAGAATTTCAAAATAAAGATTCTGCGCGCCACCGATAGTAAAATCAACTTGGTAAAGGTAACTTTACTCCCCCTTGACCAAGCCAATTAACCCCCCAGAACCAAACCCCTATCTTCTTTAATTATGTACAGAACGCATACTTGTGGCGAGCTTAGGCTTCACCACGCAGGAAACAAAGTAACCTTAGCAGGTTGGGTTTACCGTAACCGTAAAATGGGCGGTATGACGTTTATAGACCTTCGTGACCGATACGGTATTACACAACTGGTGTTTAATAATGAACGAGACGAACAACTATGCCAAATAGCAACCAACCTGGGACGCGAGTATGTAATCCAGGTTACTGGTACAGTAGCGGAACGACAAGCAAAAAACGATAACATCAGCACTGGAGCCATAGAAATTATTGCCGACTCCGTTCTGGTTTTAAACAAATCCATTACACCGCCATTTACAATTGAAGATAATACCGACGGGGGCGATGAGCTTCGTATGCGTTACCGGTACCTTGATCTTCGTAGAAATGCCGTTCGTAAGAACCTTGAACTTCGCCATAAGATGGGCGTAGAAATACGCAAATATATGGATGCACAAGGCTTCTTAGAGGTGGAAACGCCGGTACTTATAAAATCCACCCCCGAAGGTGCCAGAGATTTTGTTGTACCTTCCAGAATGAACCCTGGCGAGTTTTACGCCCTCCCGCAGTCGCCCCAAACGTTTAAGCAACTGCTAATGGTTTCGGGATTCGACCGCTATTTCCAAATTGTAAAGTGTTTCCGAGACGAAGACCTACGGGCCGACAGGCAGCCAGAGTTTACGCAAATAGACTGCGAGATGAGTTTTGTGGAGCAGGAAGATGTGCTACAAACATTTGAGGGGTTATCCAAACACTTATTCCGCACAATACTTGGCATAGAACAAACCGCCCCCTACCCCAGGATTTCGTGGGACGATGCTATGAAGTACTACGGTAGCGACAAGCCAGATATTAGGTTTGGTATGCGCTTTGTTGAAGTTGACGCAATCCTTAAAGGACACGGATTCGCCGTTTTCGATAGCGCAAACTACATAGGAGGAATAGTGGTAAAAGGCGCCGCCTCCTATACCCGCAAGCAAGTTGATGCACTAACCGACTTTGTTAAACGGCCACAAGTTGGAGCCAAAGGACTCGTATATGCCCGCGTTATGGAGGATGGGGCAGTAAAAAGCAGCGTGGATAAGTTTTATTCTGCCGAAACGCTTTTACAACTTAAAGAGGCTATGGAGGCAGAAGTGGGCGACCTTATACTGCTCATTAGTGGAGAGGACGCCATGAAATGTCGCCGACAGTTGTGCGAATTACGCTTAGAAGTTGCACGACAAGAAGGGCTAATGGACCCCAATACTTTTGCTTGCTTATGGGTGGTAGACTTTCCCCAATTTGAGTGGGATGAAGAAACAAACCGCTATTACGCCATGCACCACCCCTTTACGGCACCCAAACCAGAGGATATACCGTTGCTAAAAACAGACCCAGGGAAAGTACGGGCCAATGCTTACGATATGGTAATTAATGGCGTTGAAGTAGGTGGTGGCTCTATCCGGATACACGACAGCGAGCTACAAGCCCAAATGTTTGAAACCCTTGGTTTTACGCCCGAAAAGGCGCAAGAGCAGTTTGGCTTCCTGATGGATGCATTTAAGTACGGAGCCCCCCCTCACGGTGGTATTGCATACGGCTTCGACCGCTGGGTGTCGTTATTTGCAGGCCTCAATAGCATTCGTGATTGTATTGCGTTCCCTAAAAACAATTCGGGACGGGACGTAATGATAGATGCTCCTTCGGCTATTGATGCAGAACAGCTTACCGAGCTTTATCTTAGTACCACAGCTATAAAACAAGAATAGGATTACCTTTTCATTCAAAAAAACATTCTTCCAGGGGGTGTGTCAGCAGTGTTTTGCCAAGCAAAGCCTATGGCACACCCTTGGATATATAAAGGCGCAACGAGCAAGGGCAACAACTAAAATTAAAAGGTACTAACGCACCTGTACAAAGACATTTGTTAGGAAGCAAAGCCGTAGTTTAAAGGCTTAGCACACCTTGTAGTTCTTATAAAACCATACAACATTATGTTTCAGGAATACTCATTTGAGATATGTGTAGGCTCTCTTTTTGCATGTAAAGTGGCAGAAGAAGCTAATGCCAATAGGGTGGAACTGTGTTCCGCTTTAGAGATAGGGGGAATCACCCCCTCGGCCGGATTAATAGCAGAAGCAAGAAAGGTTTTAACAAACACCAAGCTACATGTCCTGATTCGTCCGCGGGGTGGTGACTTTTGTTACAGCGCCTCGGAGGTAAAAACAATGCTATCGGACATCCAACAAGCCAAAGAGTTAGGTGCCGATGGGGTTGTAATTGGTGCGTTAAATCCAAGCAATACCATTGATATTTCCACTACAAAAAAACTTGTACAGGCAGCATCGGGGCTTAGCATAACATTTCACCGCGCTTTTGACTGCCTTAGTGACTTGGAAAAAGGACTTTACACCTTAATGGACTTAGGTGCCAACCGTGTGCTGACCTCGGGAGGAGAGGCCAGTGTTGAGCTTGGAAAAGAGAACCTTAAACAGCTGCACAGCATAGCCGAAAACCGTATAAAAATTTTAGCAGGCGGCGGAGTATCCGAAACCAATATAAAGGAGATAGCAGACTATACCGGAATAAGAGAATTCCACTTCTCGGGCAGAGTACAAAAAAAACGAGCCAAAGAAGTGGTTTTACCCAACAACTTTGACTCGTTTGGTTTTGGTTCGGCTCTTTTAAAAGAGGTATCTCCAGAAAGAGTTCACAGCATTATGTGTGCTCTTAAAAGGGATTCATAGCCCATGAATGGTTTGTAGCAATTGGTCGCCCAACCCTATTGTGTACCCGTTAGTCATAAAAACAACCCTGTTAAAGGTGTCCGAGATAATAAACAAAGGCAAGGTATAGGGTTTGTTAAGCCCCAAGTTATTGGCTATTTGCTCGGCTATACCATACGCATCGATACCTAATAGAAGATTGGCAGGAAGCTCCTTATGCTGCTCTTGCTGGAATTTGTTGTACTGCTCCTCGCTTGAGAAAAGTAGCAACATGGGGCGCCCCCAAGCGTCTAACTCCTGTTTACGGGCCATGATGTCCTTTAAGGCGTGGTTGGTAGGCTCCTGCCCTACCCCTAAAATACCAACAACGAAGTAGCCTCTGCCCGTTTGGCTTAGTATGGAAACAGGGGCGCTTTGCCCAACAGGTAGATACTTGCTTTCCGAGTTGAAGTGGCCTATTACCTGCACACTACTTTCGTCTTGCCTTAAAAGCAATGTTGTTACCGTTTCCTTATTTGGGAAAACCTCCAATACCTGGGACCGAGATAGTACACTCCCGTTAGCCAAACGTGTTCCTGTAACCAACAAATATTTGCCAGCCTCTAAACGTAACCCAGCCTTAAGGGTGGAGGCCCATGTTGCTTTTTCATCCAAATTCAGCAGTACCAAACGACCATCCTTAATTTTAGAGAGTGTGAAGTGAGTATAGTACTCGGGGTCCTTTACAAAACGGGTAGGCGTATAGTTTGCACGCAAAGTACCTGTGGCTACCCTATCTTCGTGAGTCTGCTCCCATTGTACAGTACAAATCCGGCTATCGGTTACTAATTTTCCGCTAATAGAAGCTGTAACGGTAGGATGCGAGGGTGGCAGGCTCTCCGTTAGTTCTTGATATTGCAATTGCCCTGTAATACCATCGATCCAGGCTGGTACCCCAAGGCTACGCGCTAATGCAACAAAGAATGCATCGCGGGATTTAGCGTCGGCCTTCTTTGTAAGCCATACCGCTTGGGGCGACATTTGGATTTTTAATGCGTTCAGCGAGTCGGCTACTTGAATGTTCTCCTTAACCCATTGGATAAGTTCGGAAGCAGTAGGGTTAGGGCCCCCCGTCCAAACCTGTTGTAGAAAGCGCTTGTAGGGGGTTAGGTGCTCCGTAGCTACTCTGGGATTTAAGAGGGATTGTATAGGACACATAGCTCCCTTTACCGTGGGAGTGTTGTCCATATTATCCCAAAGGACATCGGGGGTTATATCTCTTAAATCCTTACTGGTTAGCACACCTAATAATTCATCGGCTTGCTTGGCCCTATCGGTTCTAATAGCGGACATTAAGAAGTCGTATATAGTATCATGGTTGCCTCGTGCCGCCACTAAATACTTGGCCATGCGGGCGTCCAGGCTGGCATCACCAGTGGTGAGCTGTTCTATAGCCTGCTTAGCACTCTCCTCCGTATACATTGTAGCAACATAAAGGGCCCGTATGGAGTCCTCTGCAGCTAAGCGTTTGTTGTTTTGTAGCCGTTGTTCGTTAGAAACTTCGGGCTGTTTGGCATTTTCTGTAGGCGGTATAATATCGATATCTTGGTTTGCAATAGCATTAGCGGTTTCGGCTAAGGCTACCACGACCTCTTTATCCTTACCAACAGAAGCTTTTGCCACCCCATAGTTACCATTTTTGCTAACCCACACCATAAGGTCGCCTAACCCTGTAGAAAGCTCGGCATAGCCCAAGCTATCCGACGTTTTTGTGGCTATTGTATAATACTCTGCATAGTTGTATAACTTGTATTCAACGGAGGCCCCTTTTACAGGTTGGCCCATAGCATCGGTAACTTTAACTCGTAATGTGGCTACGGGGGCATACTTCTGCGTAACATTAATTTCGGTTGTATTGGGTGTACGTGCTATTACCTCCTCGGGGCCGTCGTATTTTCCAAAAACCTTTGTATTCATTAGCATTCCCCTGCTGGCCGGTGCATTAAACCAGCCCAAGTCCAGCACAGGTTCTGGCTCGCAAGCCCCTAAGAAGTACCACTGGCCATCGGCCCAGGCCTCCACCCAGGCGTGGTTATCGTCCGTATGAGCCCAGCGGGGCGTATAAACCTGCCGTGCCGGAATCCCCACAGCACGTAATGCAGCAACAAGGAGTGTAGACTCTTCTCCACACCTGCCATAAGCCGTTTTTACCGTTGCTAAAGGCGATGATGTTCGGCCATCGGTAGGCTGGTACACAACCTTTTCGTGGCACCAATGGTTAACTTCAAGAATAGCTTCCTGCATGGATAGGTTTTGGACCCGTGGTTTTAGCTCGTTATAAAAAACAGTTCGTGCATTATCCAAATGCTCATTGTTAACACGTAGCGGCAATACGAAATGCCGAAAAAGCTTTGAGGGGACTTTGTTTCCCCACGATAACTCGGAACGAGCTTGGTTAGTAACCCGCAGGTTTTGTAAATGAAAAGATGTTGGATAGTCTGCAATATCGGCAAGAGGCATATATGCAAATAAAAACATCAGCTCCTCTCGTTCCAGTTGTGTTAAGCTATCCGAAGAAAACACATTAAACAACCCCGTATCCTCTAAAGAGAGCTTACGGGCGTCGAAATCCTTTTCCAGTTGTGCTCTGTAATCGTTCTCCTCTATAAAATGGGCCGACTGACGAGCGCAACCAACTACAAATGGGAATAATAATCCCACCACAAGGGAATACAATCGTATCATATATTTTAAATTTTAATGGTAACCACTGTAAAGGCAAAGATACATTAATCCAACCGCCTTTGGGGGCATTCTTCGTTATAGGATTGGTATTTTCCCTTCCCCTTCTAAAAACAAGTAAAGCAAAAGGATTCGTGTATACTCCCTGTTGAATAGCCCTCCTCCCCCCTTACAAATAGCTTTAACAAAGCTAAGGCAGCCTCCTCTTGCAACATTGCATAGCTTAACGTAGAAGGTGAGTAAGAGCCCTTGCCCTAAGGATGCTCTTTTTTTTTCGAGGAGAAGAGCAATTTCCAAAATAGCTATTATCTTTATCCTTACAAAGCGGCACGTATGCCTCTCTTTTGAAAGTTATGGCCCGAGTTGTTCCGCTTTTCACCAATTGGTAACCCCACTATATATCACCTTACAATGAACAAACAACTACAAGAATTTCAGAGGTTTGCAACCAAACATATAGGTATTAGTTCTCAACAAATTCACGATTACAGTAGGCACGTATGTAGTGGCTACGTATCCCCTACCGTTACGGAGGAGCGACAATTTAATGTTGCTCAGATGGATGTTTTCTCCCGCTTAATGATGGACCGGATAATTTTTTTGGGAACAGAAATCAACTCCTACGTAGCCAATGTAGTCCAGGCCCAACTCCTTTTTTTGGACAACAGTGAGCCAGGGAAAGATATTTCCATATACATTAATTCGTATGGAGGTAGTGTGCATGCAGGGTTAGGGATATACGACACCATGCAGTATATAAATTGTAAAGTATCCACAATATGCACGGGGGTAGCAGCATCTATGGCCTCCATTTTATTAGCAGCCGGAGAGAAAGGGAAGCGGTACGCCCTTCCCCATTCCAGGGTTATGATACACCAACCCTTATTAACAGGACTTGCAGGGCAGGCCTCGGACATTGAAATAGAGGCCAAACAAATACTGTTACTTAAAAAGGAATTGTACGACATACTCTCGGAACACACCGGAGCAACCTACAAGAAGGTGGAAAAGGATGCCGACAGGAACTATTGGATGACGGCCGCCGATGCATTAAATTATGGTATGATAGACACCATATTGGAACGAAAGAAATAATACGAATACAACGACCAATAGCTGTATGAGCAATAGGAATAACAGCAAAAACAAAAACGAAAGGCATTGTAGTATTTGCGGCCGCCCCGAGTCCGCCACCGAAGCTTTGGTTTTGGGACCACTTGGTGACCTATGCAACTTTTGTGCAGAGCAGGTGTACAATTTAATTCATGAGGAGGAGATGCCTTTGCCCACAACCCTACCCCAATTAGCCTCGTTACCCAAACCCAAAGATATTGTAGCACATTTGGACCGCTATGTTATAGGGCAAGAGCAAGCCAAACGCACCTTGGCAATAGCTGTATACAACCATTATAAACGCCTAATACATAAGCAGGATAATGCGCCAAAGGATAGCGATGCCAATGGGGTGGAGTTAGATAAAAGCAATGTTATTATTGTAGGTCCCACAGGTACGGGAAAAACCTTGTTAGCCCGAACAATATCCAAACTATTGGAGGTGCCCTTCACCATTGTAGATGCTACCGTGTTCACACAAGCCGGCTATGTGGGCGAAGATGTGGAAAGCATCCTGAGCCGTTTGCTACAAGCGGCCGACTATGATGTTCGGCGAGCCGAAATGGGCATTGTTTTCATAGATGAAATAGATAAAATAGCCCGCAAAAGCGATAACCCCTCTATCACCCGTGATGTAAGCGGTGAAGGGGTACAGCAAAGCTTATTGAAATTGCTTGAAGGTGCCGATGTTAACGTTCCGCCACAAGGCGGCCGCAAACACCCCGAACAAAAGATGATAACCGTAAACACCGAGAATATATTATTTATATGTGGTGGTGCATTCGACGGCATAGAACGCAAAATTGCCAAACGAATTAATACCCGTGTTGTAGGTTATACCGCTGGGCAGTCGGTAACAGATGTAAAAAAGGACGACTTGTTGCAGTACATTACCCCATCGGACCTGAAAGCTTATGGGTTAATACCCGAAATAATAGGGCGGCTACCTATCTTAACGGCACTTAGCCCGCTGGATAGTAAAGCATTACGAGCCATCCTGACCGAGCCACAGAACGCTATTGCAAAACAGTACGTGAAACTGATGGAGATGGATGGTATAGAGTTGGTTATTAAGGATGAAGTGTACGACTTTATTGTGACCAAAGCATTGGAATACAAGATGGGAGCTCGTGGCTTGCGGTCGATATTTGAGGCCATTATGTCGGACGCTATGTATGAAGCCCCCTCGAGCAATAGGAAACGCCTTGTTCTTGATAAAAAGTATGCCGAGACGCACTTTCGGCACAAAGATCTTAACCAGATTATCAATACTCAATAATAATATTACTATCTTGTGACCTATTATAGCCCCAACTGAGGGAAACCATTGTATTATGGACTTACGCAAGGAACTTAAGTATTACTTCGGCTTTGATACCTTCAAGAATTTGCAGGAGGATATCATACACAATATACTTGCGGGCAAAAACACATTTGTGTTAATGCCTACAGGTGGAGGTAAATCCTTGTGTTACCAGCTTCCCGCTCTTATTTCCAAAGGAACAGCCATTGTAGTTTCGCCCCTCATAGCCCTAATGAAAAATCAGGTAGACGCTATTCGTTGCCACGTAGGGAACAATAGAGTAGCCCATTTCATTAACTCTTCGCTTACGAAAAACGAGCTGGAGGAGGTGAAACAAAACCTGTTACAAGGCGAAACAAAACTACTTTATGTTGCGCCAGAGTCGTTAATAAAAGAGGAGAACATAAAACTCCTTAAACAAATACCTATCTCCTTTTATGCCATAGATGAAGCCCACTGCATATCGGAATGGGGGCACGACTTTAGGCCAGAGTACCGCCGCATACAAGAAATAATACCGCAAATAGCATTGCGCTGTATTGTTGCCCTCACGGCAACGGCCACCCCTAAGGTACAGGACGACATATTGAAGTGTTTGCAAATACCCGAAGCAACGGTATTCAAAAGCTCGTTTAACCGCCCTAACCTCTACTACGAAATACGGGAAAAAACGGACCAGGCAGATAAGGAAATAGTACGGTACATTAAAACTCACCCGGAAGACTCGGGCATTATATACTGCACCAGCCGCTCCACGGTGGAAAAAGTAGCCAACCTACTCCAAACCAATGGTATAAAGGCCCTACCCTACCATGCGGGTATGGAAACCCAAATAAGGAGCGAAACCCAAGAGGCCTTCTTAAATGAGGAGATAAAGGTTATAGTAGCTACAATAGCTTTTGGAATGGGGATAGACAAGCCAGATGTTAGGTTTGTGATACACTACAACCTGCCTAAAAGCCTTGAAAGCTACTACCAAGAAACAGGACGAGCAGGACGAGACGGCAAGTTAAGCACCTGCATAACTTTTTACAGCGAACAGGATACTACACGGTTAGATAAGTTTTTGCAACACAGAAACAAATTAGCTGGCGAGCGGGAAATATGTAAGCATTTACTGGAAGATACCGTAGCCTATGCAAAAACCCAACTATGCCGTAGAATAATATTACTCAACTATTTTGGAGAAAAATATTCAGCAGATATGTGTCACAACTGTGACAATTGTAAGAAAGTAAATATCATCATGGACGTAAAAGACAAATTAGTAGACATACTTGAAACGGTGACCGCCTTAAAAGGCAAATTTAAGACAGAACATATATTGGACTTCTTGTGCGGTAACGAAACGGCCGAAATAGAAGCCTTCAAACACAACGAACAAGAAGGGTTTGGATGCCTCCAAAACGAGTCGCGCAGTACACTGGAAGCCATTATACAACAAGCCGTAATTGAAGGATATATTGAACGGAATGTAGATGAATTTGGGACCCTTAAAATAACAGCTGCGGGGAAGAAGTTCCTGAAAAAACCTAAAGCATTCAAGGTTGCCTTAGCTTCCGATGAGGAAGAGAAAAACGAGGAATCCGCCAAAGAGGTGGCCAGCAGCGGTGGTGCTACCGACCCCCAACTTTTTGCTATGCTGAAGGACCTGCGGAAGAAAATTGCCAAAAAGTTGAACCTTCCCCCTTATGTTATTTTCCAAGAACAGAGCTTGGAGGATATGGCTACCTGCTACCCCGTTTCGATACAAGAGCTACAAGGGATGTCGGGCGTTGGGCAAAACAAAGCTCAGAAGTATGGCGAAGAGTTTGTAAAACTAATAGCCCAGTACGTTAGGGATAACGAGATAGAACGGCCCGAAGACATCCGCGTCCGCACTGTCCCCAATAAGTCGAAGCTAAAAGTAGCCATCGTTCAGATGATAGACAGAAAAGTATCGCTTGAAGATATCGCCTCCTCCTGCAACTTGGACTTCGACGAGCTGCTGGACGAACTTGAAGCTATTGTTTATAGTGGCACAAAAATCAACATCGACTACTTTATTGTTGACGTATTGGACGAAGAGATGGTGGAGGAAATATACGACTACTTTAAGTCGTCCACTACCGATGATATAGACGTAGCCTTAGAAGCATTAGGCTCGGAGTATGAGGAGGAAGACATTCGCATAGTGCGCATTAAATTCCTTTCGGAAATAGCGAACTAAAAACGCTGTATTAACTGAAGCCCTATGAGAAAAAAATGGATCTACTGGCTTGGTGTAGGAGCTATGGGGATAGCTTTTATAGCATCGGGGTGTAAAACTGGGAACAACAGCCCACAATACGCCAACCATCTGCTACAATGGAACGCATATGCCGACAGTTTATTCTTTGTTCCCGACTCTGGACAGTATATGGACGATGGAACGCCAATCCACCACCTGGACTTAAAAGTTTCGTGCTCCTACCCTACCTCTGTAGCCCCCGAAGGACAAGCGCTATCGGACTCCATTGGTCGAAAGCTGCAATACGCCCTGCTGGGAGAAGAAGCAATGCAACAAGAGCCTTTTGACTCTGTTGCTAAAAAGTTTTTTATCTCCAGCTACCAAGAGTATTTGCAGGATATGCAAGCACCAAACTTTGAGTCGTTAATTAAAGCTGGAATGACCTACATACGGACAGGCTATTACACGTCCAAACTGCTGTATAACGACAAAGACTACGTGAGCCTTGAAATAAATAAACAAGAGTATTCTGGTGGTGCCCACGGCATAGAAAACTTCTACTACCTTAACTATGACCTACAAAACAACAGAGAACTCACCCTGGCCGATATCCTCCAAAGCCCCGACTCCCCCCAGCTGCTTCGGTTAATTATTCAGAAAATACAAGAACGCTTTGGCGTTACCACCCAAAAGGAATTGGAAGCCATAGGCATTTACAGTGCCGATGAAATACCTATACCTACCAACATTCATTTCGATGCCGATAGCATTTACTTCCATTACAACCCCTACGAAATAGCAGCTTATGTTATTGGCTCCATAGACGTTGGCTTAAGCTACGAACAACTAACCCCGTACCTTAAAGACCCCTTTAAGAGCCGCATAACTAAAAACTAACCTGGCCGCCTTGTTATGCTCTCCGGAATAAAGCAATATTTCCCGACCCTATCGGCAACGCAATATGAGCAATTTGCCCAACTACCCGAACTTTACACCTACTGGAACCAACGAATAAATGTAATATCGCGTAAGGATATAGATAACCTTATACCTCACCACATATTACATTCCCTTGCTATTGCTTGCTTTTTGAATTTTACACCTCAGACACAAGTGTGCGATGTAGGTACTGGCGGAGGATTTCCAGGTATCCCCTTAGCTATTATGTTCCCGAATTGCCATTTTGTACTATCCGATAGTATAGGAAAAAAAATAAAGGTTGTCCAGGAAATAGCACAAGCCATAGGATTAAGCAATGTAACACCACGGCATAGCAGAGCAGAACAGCTGCAAGAGAAGTTCCATTTTATTGTAAGCCGGGCAGCTATGCCAATGCCTTTGTTAGTTGCTGTTTCCCGAAAAATAATAAACACCAAATTGCAAACAAACCCTATTCCTAATGGCATTATTGCACTTAAGGGCGGAGACCTTACGCAGGAATTATTGCCTTATAGGAATAAAGTTTTGGTAGAGGATATAACCACCTATATGCCCGAAGACCACTTTCACTCAAAAAAAATAGTATACCTCCCCCTTTAACCCCTTAGGGTTACCAATTATGTTGCCACTCCGTATAGATACCCTTACGTTTGGTTTAGCAAGCGAAAATACCTACGTGCTTTCCACCGCCAATGGGAAGGCTTGTATTGTAGACCCTGGTTGCTCCTCGGCACAAGAAGAGGAACAACTCCTACAGCTTATACATAATTTAGGCTGTACCCCAACCCTTTGCTTGTGTACTCACCGCCACTTCGACCATATACACGGATGCCACTTTGTAAACCAAGTATGGGGGCTTACCCCTTTGCTGAGCGATATTGAAATAAACACAATGCCCTCGCTCCAAGAGCAACTACAATGGTTTGGCCTCCCCTGCCCCCCCCCTGCACCAGAACCAGAATACCAGCCCCTATGTGCCCCCTATGACACCCTTAGCTGGGAGGGATATACTCTTTACCCTTTATTAGTGCCTGGCCACTCTCCAGGGCATTTAGTATTTCACATACCTCAAGCCCAGCTGGTGCTTGCTGGCGATACCCTATTTGCAGGTGGCATTGGTAGAACCGACCTATGGGGCGGCAACCACCACGATTTGGTAACGCATATACATAACGTCCTGTTTCGGTTACCCCCCAACACAGTAGTTTACAGCGGACACGGCCCAAGCACTACCATTGGAGAAGAAATACGGACCAACCCCTTTCTTAAATAGTTTTATATCACTCACCCATTCTCAATACTATTATTATTACTATGGACACTATGGACTTTTCTTTCCGACACATTGGGCCCACCAGTGAGGAATCCCAACAAATGCTTGCAGCGATAGGTGTAAAAACCGAGGAGCAACTAATATCCGAAACCATACCATCGGATATCCTCTTACAGGAAGACATAGAGCTACCGGACCCAATGACGGAGCGAGAACTAATAGAGCATATAGCCGAGTTAGGGAACAAAAACAAGGTATACACCTCGTACATAGGAATGGGGTGGTACGATACTTGTACCCCGGCCGTAATCCAACGCAATATTTTGGAAAACCCAGTATGGTACACCTCCTATACGCCCTACCAAGCTGAGATTTCCCAAGGACGGTTAGAGGCTCTTTTCAACTACCAAACCGTAGTAAGCGAACTTACCGCACTACCATTAACCAATAGCTCCCTACTGGACGAAGCCCAAGCAGGTGCCGAAGCCGTAGCCATGCTTTTTAATACGCGCGCTAAAACAAAAAAAGAAGCCAATAAGATATTTATATCGAACGGCGTTCTTGAGTCCACTCAAAAAGTTATACAAACACGAAGCCAACCACAAGGTATTGAGGTTGTGATAGGTGACATCTCCTCTTTTAACTTTGCCGATGACTTTTTTGGAGTAGTACTTCAGTACCCCGAGCAAAATGGGAATATTGTATGCTACCAGGACTTCACTGCCGCCTGCCAAAAAGCTGGAATTAAAGTAGCCGTAGCGGCCGACCTATTGGCACTGACACTACTAACACCGCCAGGAGAATGGGGTGCCGATATTGCGTTTGGTTCCTCGCAACGCTTTGGGATACCCATGTACTTTGGAGGACCTTCCGCCGGTTTCTTAGCAGCACTGGACGACTATAAACGACACATCCCAGGGCGCATTGTGGGCATATCGCACGACACACACGGGAAACCCGCCTACAGGCTTGCCCTCCAAACACGCGAGCAACACATAAAACGGGAAAAAGCGACCTCCAATATTTGTACCGCCCAAGCACTCCTTGCCACTATGGCCGGAATGTATGCTGTATACCATGGACCACAAGGACTGAAGGATATAGCCCATAGGATACATACCTATGCGGTATCTCTCTCGGACGCTTTAACTCAAATGGGATACTCCCAAACCAATACCCACTTCTTTGATACCCTACACATAGGTAACATTAACGAATTGGAATGGGAAAACATACAAACTTTGGCCGAAGAATGTAACGTTAACTTCCGCTACTACCCCGATAAAACCATTGGCATAAGTTTGGACGAGACCACCCAACAAACAGACCTTGGTGTGCTCCAATACATTTTTGCCGAAGCCAAAGGGCTTAAGGAGTTTAGCACCATAACGCTACCTGCCGAACACAAAAAATTCCCCAAAGGACTGCAACGGACATCGGACTTTTTGCAACACGAGGTATTCCAAAAATACCATACAGAAACGGAGCTAATGCGTTACATTAAACGCTTGGACCGTAAGGACATCTCCCTGGCACACTCCATGATATCGTTAGGCTCCTGCACCATGAAGCTAAATGCGGCGGCCGAACTATTCATACTATCCAACCCCCAATTTGCAAACATACACCCCTATGCACCATGTAACCAAACCGAAGGGTACATAGAGATGTTGGATAACTTAAGTGGATACCTGGAAGCTATTACAGGATTAGACAAAGCCTGCTTAATGCCAAACTCGGGGGCCGCAGGAGAATATGCGGGGCTACGAGCTATTAGGGAATACCTTAACAGCCAAGGGCAAGCGCACCGAGACTTGGTACTGCTACCAGCATCGGCACACGGGACGAACCCAGCATCGGCTATACAGTGTGGCTTCAAAACCATAACCGCCAAAACAGACGAGCATGGGAACATAGATGTTGAGGACTTCCGCAGGCTTGCTCACGAAAATAAGGAGAGGTTAGCCGCTACTATGATAACCTACCCCTCGACCCACGGTATATTTGAGCCTCAGATACGAGAGCTTTGCCAAATTGTACACGACTGTGGAGGGCAAGTATATATAGATGGAGCTAACATGAATGCTCAGGTAGGCTTTACACACCCAGGGCGTATTGGCGCAGATGTATGCCACCTGAACTTACATAAAACCTTTGCCATACCCCACGGAGGAGGTGGACCAGGCGTAGGACCTATTTGCCTAAAAAAACACCTGGCACCATACGCTCCCTCTCACGCCTATTGTTATGGAGATGGGCAAACTCCAGTATCTGCCGCCCCCTATGGTAGTGCTGTGATATTCGGGATAAGCTATGCTTACATACGAATGCTCGGCCTCAGCGGGCTAAAAAAAGCAACAGCAACAGCAATCCTAAGCGCCAACTATATGGCATCGCGCCTAAAAGATTCTTACGGCATTGTTTACACTGGAAAAACAGGACGTGTTGGGCACGAACTCATACTGGATTGCCGACGCTTTAAGGGTGAATGTGGCATAGACGAAACGGACATTGCAAAACGACTGATGGATTTTGGCTACCACGCCCCAACCCTCTCGTTCCCAGTACACGGCACACTGATGGTTGAACCCACAGAAAGCGAGTCCAAAGAGGAACTGGATAGATTTATTGAAGTGCTACTAACTATATACAACGAAATTCAGGAGGTGAAAAATGGAAGCGCCGACCCAACCGACAATGTGCTGAAAAACGCCCCCCACCCCCAATACGAAGTTTGTGCCGACGAATGGAAGCATGCTTACCCCAGAAGCAAAGCCGCATTCCCCCTCCCTTATTTAACCGAAAACAAATTTTGGATTAACGTATCGAGAATAGATAACGGAGCAGGCGACAGAAACCTAATTGCCACAATGTGTGCAGCATGCCAAGGTTAACCTAACCTGGCACACTTAACACATCTAAGTACAGCAATCTTCTTTTTTGCAAGGTTGCTGTACTTTTTTTTTGCGCCAAATGAGCGGACTACCAGTAGCTAAAAACTCATCCGCCCTATATTTATCCCTCATCCTCTCAAAAAAAGAACACTCAGGATTTTTGTATGCTACAGGAATTGCACATTGCAGTTTTCTCTCACCAAACCCACTCTAGGAAAAGAAACAGGAAGAAGGGTTACGCCTATTCCCCCATCTCTTCCATTCCCTTTGGAGAAGCAGAAAAAAAGAGTGGGCGCTCCAACATTATGGGGGAAGGAAGAAAAGCATATTTATGTATGAGAGGGGTTGCTTGCAATGGTGTTGTAGTTGTTATAGAGCAAGTGTGTTGAGAAACGGGATAAAAGATTTATCTTTGCACTCAAAACGTGTCAAAGAAAAACATGGCAAAACTACTGTTACTAACGCTGTTGCTGGTTGGGATTGCTATTCTGCTATTGGGTATCCGGGTGTTTTTTACCCGCGACAAATCCTTCCCGAGTTCGCACGTATCTGCTCAACCTAAACTCCGCGAAAAAGGGCTTAGCTGTCACCGCGCTCAGCATAGGGAAGCTCAAACTCGGAAAGGGTTATACGACCGCTTGGAAGAAGAGCAAAAAGTTTAGTGTTCTTGTTGTGTTTAAACATTTTACTAAGTGATTATTGCCTGGAATAAGACATTTTACTCCAAACTTGTATATGAAAAATACTAATCTCACCCTTAACATTATTTTTGCTATAGCTATTGTAGCTCTTTTTATTTTGCACTTTACTGGTCGCAAAAGCTCCGATGTAGTACGTACAGGTATTGTGTCGACCGACTCGGTTGCGGTACTTCCCGTAGCCTATGTGAATGTGGATAGCTTGCTAAGCAATTACTATTTTTCCCGGGATTTGAATGAACAGATGCTTAGGAAAACGGAAACTGCACAAGCTACAATAAACCAGCAAGGAAGAGCTTTGGAGGCCGATATGAAAGAATTCCAAAGAAAGGTGGAAAACAATGCTTTCTTTGATAGGGCAAGAGCTGAAAAAGAGCAACAACGCATACTAAAAAGGCAACAGGACTTTCAGCAACTGAACCAAAAACTGACATTAGAGCTACAGAAGAAGCAAGAAGAAACAAATCGTATATTAAGAGATACGATTATGAGTCAGCTAAAAAGCTTTAATGCAGAACGCCATTACCAGATAATATTCTCCAACGCAATGAACGACAACATTCTTTATGCCGAGGATGCTTATGATATTACTAATGAGTTAGTGACGTATTTGAATAAGAAATACGTGCCTGCTATTAAGGAGGCAGAATAATAAATAAGAGGAGTTCCTCCCAAAAGAAAACAGGGTGTATAGAGTGAACCCAAACTTATGTTTTGTGTCACTCTATACACCCTGCTTTTTGCTCTTTTCCAATGCTGACACTTTGCCCTTCAACCGCCCACACATAACTTTTACCCTAACAAAAAAGGGGAATTGGAGGTATGCCATTTGGCTCAGATATTTTGGGGAAAGATGTTTTTAGGGGAAGAGTAGAAGTTTTTTTGCTATAACCTGCTTTAATTTTGGTCACAACTGTTCTTATTTGTACATTAGCACCAAGCTACTTAAACAAACAGGCAAAACATATAACTTAAAATACAACAGACACAACCACTTAAGGACGATATTAGCCTATGCAAACTCCGCCTACAACACAACGAAAACCCTGGATAGTACGAGTTTTCTGGTTCTATGTAAACGGGTTCCGGGAAATGACTATTGGAAAAACGCTTTGGACAATAATCCTCATTAAGCTCTTTATTATGTTTGCTATACTCAAAGTGTTTTTCTTTCCTAATTTCCTAAACCAGCAAGGCAAAGACGAAGCCTCAAAAGCCAACTATGTAGCCGAGCAACTTCACGAACGTAGCAAGTAACAACAACACTGGCATTATTATTTTATAAACTACAACACTATGTTTGCAATAGACAACACTTTGATCGATTGGTCGAGGGCACAGTTTGCTCTTACGGCCATTTACCACTGGATCTTTGTCCCGCTCACCCTTGGGTTAGGTGTAATTATGGCATTAGCCGAGACAAAGTACTACAAGAGTGGTGAAACCTTTTGGAAAGAAACAGCCAAGTTTTGGCAAAAAATCTTTGGTATCAACTTTGCCATTGGAGTAGCTACTGGTATTATTTTGGAATTTGAGTTTGGTACCAACTGGTCCAACTACAGCTGGATTGTAGGGGATATCTTTGGTGCCCCCTTGGCTATCGAAGGCATTTTGGCGTTTTTTATGGAGGCCACCTTCATTGCTGTAATGTTTTTTGGCTGGGGAAAAGTATCCAAAGGGTTCCACTTGGCCTCAACATGGCTAACCATTGTAGGGGCAACCATATCGGCTTGGTGGATATTGGTGGCTAACGCTTGGATGCAATACCCTGTAGGGATGGAATTTAACCCCGACACATTGCGAACCGAGATGGCCGACTTTTTTGCCGTAGCATTCTCTCCAATGGCGGTAGTGAAATTTTCCCACACCGTAATATCCTCTTGGGTGTTAGGGTCGGTTGTTGCATTGGCTATTTGTGGATGGTACCTACTGCGCGGCCGCCACAAACGTTTCGCAGCCGAAAGCGCACGCATAAGCTCGGGCTTAGGACTAATAGCTATACTGTTAGCTATTGCAACAGGCGACCTTTCCGGTAACCTCGTAGCCAAATACCAGCCTATGAAGCTGGCCGCTATGGAAAACCATTACGAAGGAAGCAACGGGGCATCGTTAAGCGTATTTGGGATGGTTAACCCCGACAAGGAGAACTATGCCGACCCCACTCCCGCTTACATCTTTAATATTAGTGTGCCAGGAATGCTTTCTTTCTTGTCCGAAAGGGACTTTAACACCTTTGTTCCAGGCATTAAAGACCTCATAGATGGAGGTTATACGGACCGTGACGGCCAAATAGCACTATCGGCACAAGAGAAAATTAACCGCGGCCAACAGGCTATTCAAGCACTTACCTTGTACCGCCAGGCCAAGGATAAACAAAGCCCCGAAGCCCAAGCGCACCTGAAAACACTGGAAGAAAACTTCAAGTACTTTGGTTACGGATACATTAAACAGCCTACCGACCTTATACCCAACGTGTCGTTACTGTACTACAGTTTCCGTGTAATGGTAGGGCTTTCCATGCTATTTGTACTGGTATTTGCGTGGTCGCTATGGTCGCTCCGCAAAAAAGGCACTGTGGCTATTGAGTCCTATGCTCGCCAACGCTGGTTCCACATACTTAGTATTATTTGTGTACCACTTGTTTATCTTTGCTCGCAGGCAGGTTGGGTAGTGGCCGAAGTTGGGCGTCAGCCTTGGGCTATCCAGGACATCCTGCCCGTACACGTAGCAATATCGAAACTCCCCTCTACCGCGGTTCAGGTTACTTTCTTTGTATTCCTTGTTTTATTCACTGTACTCCTAATAGCCGAGCTCAGCATTATGTTCAAGGCTATTAAGAAAGGGCCATCGCCCGAGGTGGACCAACCTACTGCTGGTGAAATAGGGAAATAAGCCTAATACCTAAACACTTTTGATACAAAATGAATATGGATACTACATACATGTTTCTGCAACACTATTGGTGGTTTTTGGTATCGCTGTTAGGCGCGTTGCTGGTTTTCTTACTATTTGTTCAGGGCGGACAGTCCTTCATCTTCTCCTTAGGAAAAGATAGCATAGACCGCCGTATGCTGGTAAACTCCACAGGACGCAAATGGGAGTTCACCTTTACCACTCTGGTAACTTTTGGTGGGGCATTTTTTGCCTCCTTCCCCCTATTCTACTCTACAAGCTTTGGAGGCGCCTACTGGGTGTGGATGCTCATACTAATACCTTTTGTACTGCAAGCGGTATCGTACGAATACCAAAATAAAAAAGGGAATGTTTGGGGCTCTAAAACCTATCAAGTATTCTTGTTCCTTAATGGTGTTCTTGCCCCCGTACTATTAGGGGCTGCTGTAGCAACCCTTTTTACAGGTGCCAACTTTGTGGTGAATAAGGACGCCATACTGGACCCCAATAATATTGTTATTTCGCAATGGCTCCCCTACAAAGGTGTACAACTGCATGGCTTGGAGGCTGTACTTAACCCTTGGAACCTTGTACTGGGCTTAGCGGTGCTCTTTTTGGCACGTATAAGCGGACTTTTATATTTCATCAATAACATTAAGGACGAAACAATATCGCGTAACGCACGCCGTAGGCTTATTATTAATACGCTTTTGTTCTTAGTACTGTTTTTGGCGTTCTTAGGATACCTGCTGTTTGCTACAGGCTACCGCGAGGACCCCAATACAGGCATCATTAGTGCCGAACAAGGGATTTACCTACACAACCTCCTTAACATGCCTTACCTGTTAGTAGTACTGCTTGTAGGCGTTGTTTTAGTATTGTTTGGTATTGGTAAAACCCTACTTAAAGCCTCTTGGTACAAGGGTATATGGTTCCATGGTATAGGAGTAGTACTTACTGTGCTAACGCTATTGCTCTTAGCTGGATGGGGTAATACAGCCTACTACTTTTCTCCCAACAGCGTACAAAGTTCTCTTACCATAGCTAACAGTTCATCCTCCAAATTCACCTTAACAGCAATGTCGTGGGTGTCTTTGCTTATACCATTTGTATTGGCATACATTTATTACGCGTGGCGCCAAATAGATAACCACAAGATTTCACGCAATACGGTTACGGACCAAACCCAACATAACTACTAAAGCAAACAACCCTTATAGAACTAAGGGGCAGAGCAAGGAATTTCTCCATTTGCTCTGCCCCTTACTTTTTTCCATTTTTCAGGCAAAAAAAACGCCCCCCTATTCACATAGAGAGGCGTCCACTAATTCGTTTCGTTTCAAGTTTTTGTGTAATCAACTAATGATACAAAACTAATAATATATCTCCATATACACAATAACCCAACAAGTGTGCATAACTACAACAAGGCATTTTTAACAGAATTAAGCTACTCGTCCATTAAATCATAGCCTTAGCAACAGATATTGTCCATTTCTCACCCCCGGCTATTATATTATAAAACTGCAAGCATCTTCTCATAAGCATATGCTGGTATAACCTTTCTTGTGCGTTATAATTTCCCTAATAGGAAGCAACCTTCCTTTGGAGAAGTACCTATTTCCTTGGGGACACCTGGGAGAAAGCATAGGAAAGGAAAAAAAAAAGAAAGTCCCCGCCCTGCTCACGCAGAAAGGGGACTAAGGAGTTATAAAAGAAGTTGTTGAACGGTTTGTACTACAAAGGTACACTTATTTTCTTTTTTTGCAAACAAAAACTCAAAGGAGAAGAAAAAAAGTTGGCTCTTCGGACTTTCGGCACTCTCCCCCCTGCAACAAAATTAATGTATAAATTTGCTCTAAACAGAAGACTCCATTATAAGGAACTATACCCAAAAACATAAGCATAATGACAATACCAATGGTAATAAACCTGCGTGGCAAAGCATACGACCTGAACGAAACCCCGCTTGTAATGGGGATTTTAAACCATACGCCCGACTCCTTTTATGCTGGAAGCCGAATACAAGGAGAAACAGCCATACGCCAGCGAATTCAGGATATCCTAACAGAAGGAGCTAACATTATAGACGTAGGAGGATACTCTACACGCCCCGATGCCCCAGAAGTGTCGGCAGAGCAAGAATGGCAGCGTGTTGCCGAAGTCCTTAAAATCATACGCACAGAAGCCCCCAACGCTGTGGTGTCGGTAGATACGTTCCGTGCCGAAGTGGCGCGACGTGCTGTAACCGAGTTTGAAGCAGATATAATAAACGATGTTTCGGGCGGGCTCTTGGACAATGCCATGTACGACACCATAGCCCAACTACAAGTTCCTTACATCCTAATGCACATGCGAGGTACCCCCCAAACCATGCAACAACTTACCCAATATGATGGGAACGTAACGGACCAAGTGATTCAGGAGCTACTCCCCCCCCTGAATACACTTCAGGAAAAAGGGGTTACGGACATCATACTGGACCCAGGATTTGGCTTTAGCAAAAATATGGAACAGAACTACGAGCTTATGGCCGAACTGAAAAAGTTTACTGCCCTGAAACTGCCTTTACTCGTTGGCGTTTCTCGCAAAAGTATGATATACAAGCTACTTGATGCCACCCCGGCCGACGCCCTCAATGGCACAACAGTACTCAATACCTACAGCCTGCTACAAGGCGCCCATATTCTTAGGGTACACGATGTATGGGCAGCTTCGGAAGCCGTTAAAATTGTGACCCAACTCAAAAAGAACACTCCCACACAAAAATAAATTTCACTCCCTATGAAACCGAATACAATTCATTACCTCCTGACTCTTATTATTGCAACTATGATTACTGCCTGCGCAAGCACTAAAAAACAAAGCAATACCATTACCCCACAGGATATAGAGGGGAAATGGTGGATAACACACATTCATGGTAACCCTATTGGCGAAGTGGAAGAACGCCCTTTCATACAATTCAACTTAACCGAGAAAAGCGTTAATGGGAGCCTTTCTTGTAACCTGTTTCATGGTGGCATGGAAATAGATATTCAGCAAGGCACACTATCCATTCCACAAGTAGCAGCCACCCGAAGGATGTGCCAAAATATAGAAACAGAGCAGGCCCTATCTGTTGCGCTCCCACAAGTACACCACTTCACCCTATCGGGTAACGCTACCGAGGCTCAGCTTTTTTCGGCAGATGGGAAAGAGGTGGTTCGCCTACAAAAAGAGTAAGCTGTTTGAGGATTATACCACAGTAATGAATCTTTTACCAAGCAGAGGGTGTGTCAAAATAGGCACGCCCTCTTTTTTATGTAAAGGTTGTTTTATACAGCAGAGCATTCTGAGCTGCAAATGGGATAATTTTCGTTTTGTATCGTTATAAAAGCACGAAAGCGCGTTGTATTTAGGCAGAATAAGGGAATTCAGATCCAAAAGTATTTATCTCAGGCACTTATGGCTTAGTATGGCACATTATTTTTTGAGATTAAAGGCCATAGAGAAGAAGGCAAAGTTCGCCCAGAGCCTCAGGGGTAAAAGCTCACAGCTTCCGTTGCCTCAGATTTATCCTGAGCTATTACGTCATCAATCTGTTCGGTTAGTTGGATCGCTCTCTGTTGTAATGCGATGATTTAAGCTGACAATTTCTCCAACTCTTCAAGCAATAGTTGTGCGGTTCTTCAAACTACGACAAAGGGAGCAAAGCATTATCGAGGGGAGCGAGGAGCTTACCGTACAGATGGAGCAGTTCTTCAGAAAATTTGGCAACCCTACCTCCCCCATCATCCGTTCCACCTTTTCAGGGTCAATGAAGGTGGCATTCTTCTGTCGGGGAGAAAGTCTTCAAAGGAGACCCCAATTTCTGCCAGTTGTTGCTTGCTTTCGGGCTTCTTTCGGCGTTGGAGCATCGTGCGAAGATTGTCTGCGCCTTGCTCAATATTGTTTGCAAGAACTTTGTACAATCCAAAACAAGAAGGTTTGTTGAATTGCCTGATGAAGTTATTTATAAAGTTCTTTAATAAGCCATCTTGGCAACTGAACTTTAGAAATGAGGCTTGATTGGCAGCTATCGCTTCAGTCGTCTTGAGGTTTTCCTTCTCGTCAATACTCGAAACCACAGAGAGCTTACCTGCCTCCTGTTCTTTCTTCACTTCTGTGCGGTCTTCCAAGACCAATACATAGTTGTCATTGCTGTTCGATTCCATAAAACACTAACATTTTGATGATTAAATAACTAAACATCACCAAAATCACAGGAGAAACTGAGCGAGTATAAACTCAGGGATAAGATAGGAAAAGGCGAGAAGTAAAGAGAAAAGATTTTACGGGGGGGGTGTTTATTGTTTTTTTGTAAAAACCATATCTTTGTATGTGTACAAATTAAATAGCAATGTTATATCATCATCATACAATGACAATAAATAGAATAAAAATTGTACTTGTAGAAAAACAACGTACTAGTAAGTGGTTGGCAGAACAACTTGGAAAATCAGAGAATACGGTGTCAAGGTGGTGTTCCAATAAAGTGCAGCCATCTTTGGAAAGCCTTGTTGAAATAGCAAGGATACTTGATATAGAGATTAGGGAGCTACTAGTTCCAACGAAATCAATATAAATAGACGTCGCCTTATTTATCATTATATGGGAATACAGACTATCATGATGACTCAGTTCCAGAAATATTTTGCTTCTAAGCGGATAAGTATATTGTCCTGTATTTTGTTATTGGGTATAAATGTATCTTATTCTCAGACAAAAGGAAATTCCACACAGCAGATAGAAGAACTGAACAATATGTTTGCCCGTATTGCCGAGAGGAATGCCTATGTGGAGGATCTGAATATTAACGAAAGCGAAGCAGTCAATCTTCCTCTTGGTATGAAAAGAACGATTGGTGGCATGGAGATAACTATTGCCATCAGTCGTTTTGCGTTGCAGGCTTCATCCTCAGAACTTGGCATTTATGCAAAGGCTGTTATTCCACAGGGAACAGAGGGCAAACGAAAAGTCCTTTTATTTGGTATAGAGGGAGTCAAAGGCTCACATACTGGAGGATTGGTAGGGGAGTTGAAACTTTCACTTCTGCATGATGTCGAAATACCCTTTAATGGAGGGAAAACCACAATTATTCTCAAAGGGAACGGACTGAGTAAAAACAGAGGGATTTCTGAAAGTGATACCTATATGACCATTGGGTGTGACGGGTTTCATAATCTTGCATTAGATGCGGAAGTCCACTTCCCAACATCACTAATGGTAAAAGTAGGAGGACAGGATGTAGGCGGAGACAAAACAAACTACAAGCAACAAGAAGGAGATTACAATAATAAGGATAATCTCTCAAATCAGGTTATCGGACATTTCCGTACAGTAATAGACAGTTGGGACGACCTCCTTGTTTCTTTAAACTTGCCAAGTTTTGAAATCACGGGGCTCAAGGACTATATATTTTCGCTTGATAATGTGATATTGGACTTCAGCAGCAGGAGGAACTCCAATACGATGCAATTCCCTATGGAATACCAGCAAGGCTATCTTCCTGATGAACAAGCCTTGTGGAGGGGCGTGTATGCAGAAAACGTGTCGATAACCTTACCGAAAGCCTTTTCAAGGGCAAGTTTTTCTGCCAAGGGATTACTCATAGACGACTATGGTATTACAGGTTTATTCGCTGCCGACAGTATTCTTCCCCTTGATAAAGGTAATGCTGATGGATGGCGCTTCTCTGTTGATCACTTCGGCTTAAACCTTATCGCCAATGAACTTGTTTCCGCAGAGTTCTCCGGCAAGCTGGGCTTGCCATTTAAAGGAGAAAACACAACTGTAGGCTATGAAGGCTATCTGCAACCCAACAATGAGTATACATTGCGGGTTAAAAATGAAGAGTCTCTTGATTTTTCTCTTTTTAATGCGAAGGCATATCTTGAGAAGAATTCGAATATAACTCTTCGTTTGGTGAAAGACCATTTTGCTCCAGAAGCTGTGCTTCATGGGTATATGACTCTTGGGGACACCGAGGGTGACTCTACATTGCAAGCAAAATTTGACAAGATTATTTTCCGCAACCTTAAACTAACAACCTCAGCACCTTATATTTCTGCAGAATATTTTGGCTATGAGGGTGAAGCAAAATTAGGAAATTTCCCGTTGTCTATAAATAAGATTGCCCTTAGTAATTCCGATACCCAACATATCAAATTGACCATTGATGCCGGAATAAATCTTGGGCAAAACTTATTCTCTGGGGCTACGGAAATAGCCCTACTCTCCAAATATGAACAAAACACTTGGACGTTTGATAAGTTGGAAGTTGGGGCTATTGCTGTGAATTCCGTCATAGCAGGTGTCATACAGATGAAAGGGAACCTGAATTGGCATCAAGAAGATGCTATATATGGTTATGGATTTGCCGGAGATGTAACACTTGGCTTCTCTTTTAACGGAAAGATAGACGAAAAAGCAAAAGGGGAAGCCAAACATGATGTCTCTATCAAAGCACGTGCTGCTTTTGGCCGTAAAGACGATTTCCGTTATTGGTATGCAGATGGAATGGCGACTTTCCAGCCCGGTGTGCCCATTGTTGGCGCAATGACATTGAATGGTATTGGAGGTGCATTAACCTCGGGTGTACGTGCGGAAGGTCAGAATTCCACAGGCGGTCAATTTGCGAATGCCAATTACATTCCAGACTCCTCCATGGGCTTTGGCTTCAAGGCATCTACCGTTTTCGAAATCAACAAGGCCGCTTATGGAGAGGCCGCCTTTGAAATGATTTTCTCAAAAGCGGGAGGATTGGCATCAGCAGGTTTTTATGGCTATGGAGAATTCCCTAACAGAGGGGGTGGTAATGTTCCCATAAGTGAAAAGTTAGAAAGACAGCAACGAACTTTCCCCTCCGAGTTATCAGAGCAGTTCAAACAAAATGACTGGCCTCGTTTAACAGAGTCTATAAAGTCTATACCGGATGCCATTAAGGATATGGGACTTTCCGGCACCTTATGCATACAAATGGATTTTCAGAATCATGTTTTGCATGCAAGTTCAGATGTATATCTCAATACCCCTGCACAATTCATCCGTGGAGTCGGTGAACGCGGACAGGCAGGATGGGGAGTTCTGCATATCAACCCCAATGAATGGTATCTGCATCTTGGCACACCGACAAACAGATTGGGAGTGCAGCTTGCCGTTGGAAATCTTTTGGCTGTAAGGACAGGGTCTTATTTTATGGCTGGCAATCGTATTCCCGAGATGCCCACTCCACCACGAGCCGTGGCAGATCTTTTGGGACAGGATATTGGGAGACTTAGTTTAGGAAGGAACCTGGAAGCATTAAGCACAGGAAAAGGTTTTGCTTTTGGTTCTGAACTTGCAGTAAGAACAGGTGATTTGCAGTTCCTCATGATGTATGCCAATTTCAATGCTGGACTAGGATTTGATGTCATGCTCAAAGATTATGCTCAGGCTCAGTGCAAGGGACGTTCTGGCAGCATAGGCATGGATGGTTGGTATGCACAGGGACAAACTTACGCTCATCTTCAAGGAGAATTAGGTGTGAAAGTAAAATTGTGGTTTATTCGCACTCGCGTACCTGTTATAAAAGGAGGGACTGCTGCACTTCTTCAGGCAGGGCTTCCTAACCCGACATTCTTCAAGGGGTATTTGGGCGTTAATCTAAACGTTCTTGGACTTATTAAAGGTAAGGCTCGATTCAAACTTACCATCGGCGAAGAATGTGATGTCATCATTCCAGGAAGTTCTCCCATAGAAGAGCCGATGATTAATGATCTTTCTCCTGCCGAGGGAGAACAGGAGGTAAACGTATTCTCTGTACCCCAAGCCACATTTAATGTTGCTATGGGGAAGAGCTTCGAAGCAACCAGTGAAGATGGAAAAACAGTTTACTACCGGATTAGTCTCAAGGATTTTATCGTTAAAGACAAAAATAATCAGAACATTGCAGGAAAGCTTATTTGGGGAAAGGACAAGACCGATATTCGTTTCCAATCTAAAGAGATTCTGCCTCCTAACACAGAGTTGACCGCTGAAGTTCGTATTGTTTTTGAGGAACTTAAGAATGGCGAATGGAAACAAGTGCTGACTTCTGGTAAGCCTGCCTATGAAGAGAAAGTGTGCCATTTTACAACAGGAGGTGCTCCTTCAGATATACCTATACAAAACATTGTATATTCTTACCCTGTGCTTGGTCAGAAATATTTTCTGACCAAGGAGTATGACAAGGGATATGTACAATTACAGTTTGGACAGAGATATCTGTTTGAAAAAGGATTTGACTACAAACTAGCTTTCGTGACAAAACAGAATGAACGCATCGTTACCGACTTTAACTATAATGAAGCAGAAAGCCGTTTGGAGTTTACTCTTCCTGCCCTAAAAAAGCAAACTGAATATACATTGGAATTGTCATATTCTGCCATACCTAAAGACAAAGTAGACCCAACTGGAAAATCTCCCAAAAACTTAGACACAAATGACAACGAAGACTTTTCCGGACATATTGGTGGGAATAAGGCCAATACAATGATTTCCAATGACCTTAAGCAGTCCATACTTGCTTACACCTTTGCAACTAGTATGCACGAAACGTTCAAGGATAAAATGAAAGGTGTAAAAGTTCGTAACGATATAGCTTTGGATGCCGGTGTTACCATAACATTGGGAGCAGAAGTACAAAGCAAGGAACCTTTTGACGAAGCAGAAGTTATAGGTGTTGAGAAGACACAATACATACCATTGCTCTCTCTTCGCTCCAACCTCAATGAGGAGTATTTTAAAAATACGGTTATACCACTCGTTTATGAAGGATATCCGTATGGTAATATACACCTTCTAAGAAGGGCAGAACAGCCAATAGGTATCCCTCCATATAAAGCATTCTCGCCAAGTCAAAATTATCTTTCCTCGTTGCAGTGTGGATTAGTAAACCGGTCTCTTTTCCGTTTCCCGTTCACCTTTGATGCATCTTTGGTGTCGTTTAACGACTATCGTGACTTGCAGGGTTCCGTCATCAACAATAGAGGCTCTGTTACCTCACAGGTTTACAATAGATTTGTCATCGGCTCGTTACCCATATTAAAGAAGGGAAAATACAAGTCAATTATAAGTTATACCCTGCCGGATGGGACTGTGACAAGTGATTATGAGTTCATCTATACAAACAATCTCAATTTAAACAAATAAGTATGCGCCTTATAAGAACCATCAGCATTATTGCCTTGCTTTGCATGCTCCCTCTTATAAGCATGGCACAGTTGGCTCAAACTTCCGCGATCAGGATGCGTGCCGAAGTTCATACGGATCATATCTTTTTACGTTGGATTCCAACTGATGCTGAAAGCTGGAATTTGCTTAACAAATATGGTGTGAGATTAGAACGTCTGACGGTAGCTCGTGCAGGGATCGTGTTGAAAGAACCGGAAACCAAAGTACTTGCCGAGAGTCTCAAACCAAGAGAAACAGAGACACTTAAACGACTGGTTGCCGAGTATCCCATGGGTGCGGTCATTGCACAGGCTATATTCGGAGAAGATTTTGAGGTCAGTCTGGGTGAAAGTTCGATGGCCAAGGCCATTTCTATGGACGAGATGCGCCAGCAGCGGTATTTGTTTTCTCTGTATGCAGCAGATTTATGTTTCCCAGTGGCCAAGGAAGTTGGCTGGGGATGGGAAGATAGAGACATAAAGTCTAACGAGCGTTACCTCTATCGGGTCACTTCCCTTGTTCCTCAAAACAAACATAAAATCAAACAAGGGGCAGTCTTCGCAATAGCAGAAGATACGGTTAAACTGGTTAGTCCCATAGGCCTGTCTGCACAATTCAATGAAATCGGTGCACATCTTTCTTGGGATTATAATACTTTGTCCTACCTTTACTCTGCCTATTTCATTGAGCGCAGCGAGGATGGCAAAACATTTAAGCAGATTTCGGATTTGCCAGTTACGCGGATATCCGATACCGATAAAAATCCTCATGCACCCATTACCTATCTGGATAGTGTACCATTAGGAAAGAAAATTTATTATCGGGTATATGGGGTGACACCTTTTGGCAGTAAAGGAGCATATAGTGCTATTGTATCGGGAACCGCATATCCAGCCTTGAAAGAGGTTCCGAGAATTACAAGTTCCAAATTTGACTCATCGGGAGGAGCCGATATTACCTGGCAATTTGATCCTGCACAACAAGAGAATATCAAGGGCTTTGGTATTCTCCACTCTATGGATGATAAGGTCTATGAGCTCCTTGCTGACAGTGTTGGAGCGAATGTCAGGAGTTATCATATAGAAAAACTTGGGAAACACATATATTATAAGGTGGAAGCAAAAGCTTGTCACGGTACATCAACCCTATCACTTCCCGTTCTTATCCAACCTATTGACAGTGTGCCACCTGCCGTACCCAAAGGACTGAAAGCACAGATAGACAGCCTTGGGGCTGTCCATTTGTCATGGGATCCAAATCAAGATGTTGACATATACGGTTACCGTTTGTATAGAGGTTTGACCAAAGGAGAAGAACTGATACCCATTACAGATGTGGCTATCCGTGAAACATACTATACTGATAGTGTAAATATTGACAATCTTAATGATAAGGTTTACTATGCTTTGACATCCCTTGATGAGAGATACAACCAGTCCAGGCTATGCGAAACTATCGAAGTGTCCAAACCTCGGACTATTCCACCTACTGCACCGGTCATTACTGAAGGAACCGCTGAGGCAGGTAAGAATATTATAGAGTGGATAAGCGGACAAGAATCTCAGCTTGCAGGATTTATAGTGGTACGTACAGATGAGGATAGTAAAACTATACAAAAGATTCAACGTGTTAATAATCCAAAGACAACTCAATATGAAGATAATGATGTTGAATCGGGAAAAAGTTATCAATATCAAGTGATGGCCTATACCATCAACCAGTTACACTCTCCCTTATCTTCACCCATCAAAATAAAATCGCAACAAGCAAATAATGAAAATGATGCTGTCAAATTTGATTTGGAAATCTTGTCGGAAGGCATTGCTATAAAATGGGGTATACCCTACAAGGATGTTATCTCTGTTTCTTTATATAAGCTAGACGCCACAAATACTCAAGTTCTTTATAGAGAAAATCTGCCTGTATCAGGAGAATTCGTAGATTCGGATATACTGCAGGGGGAAACAAATGAATATATAATAGTTATTAAAGCAAAAGGACACAAACCGATAACCATCAAAAAAGAGGTTGCATTATGAATATGACATATATCCGCAAAATTTTATACACTATATTTTTGGCTTTATTACCACTGTGGGTATACGGACAAACAGATGGAAAATATAGGCTTAGTTTGTCTTTTGACCGAATCGTAAATCATGGTAACTCTATGAAATTTGTTGAACTTGAATTTTATGGAAGTAGCTATGGGCATGAAGAGGAGTTATTTCGTTGGCGACATGGTGGCATAGATAAGCATAGTATAGGAGATGCCCCTCCTACATTCACAAGGGACTATTTGACAACAGCAAAAAATATACCTAGTCAAATTAGGATATGGAGCAAAAAACAAACAATAGCTTGGATAAACCCTGGAAAATATTATGCAGAGGATATAAAAAGATGGAATAATAATCTGCCTTATATTAAAATGGATTTTAACAAAGGAGATGCCGGAAATTCCTTTGTAGATAAAATGACTCTTATGGTTCATCTGGAAATCATTCCTATTTCCATCAACCTCCACTATTTTTCAGATAGAGGACAAGGGACGGAAAGTTCCCTGAACTTACTGCCAGACAATGATGTAATTACATTGAAGTCAACTAAAGGATTTGTCGAAGCAACTTATAAGTGGCAATACCAAGTATCGGGGGAAAGTACTTGGCATGACATGCCTAATACAGTATCTTACAGTGAAGGAAAATCTGTTGTTACATTCAAGGGAACAGACCTATATGACCAGAATACATTTAACAGCCTGATACAGCAAGGTAAGAATATTCTTTTCCGTATCAATGCCATAACCGATGAGACAAGAAATGAGGCAGACTATAAAAAGATTATATTGACACCGACCTACTCGGCTCCTCATATTCTATCCCATGATATAACATTGGAACAGTGCCATCAATCGGGAGATGCCTCCATACGCATTTTTCTGGACAGACCCCTTTGGCCAAGTGAGGTTTTGGCATTCTTTCAAGTAGGAGGTGCAGGTTTTAATGTGAATGCTCTTGATGCTGAAAACAGTTTTAGGATCAACAATCTGGTCGCAGGTACATATACATACCGACTACGAGGAACACACAACAACGGCTTAGCCACATACACTGAAACACCCAATCACATTTTAAATACTACAATCAGTAATCGTCCAGCCATAATCCACTCTTTTACCCAAAAGAATGTTAGTTGCTTCTCTGGTCATGATGGAGAGATTACACTGACGGCATCCGGAGGAACCGGGAATTTTACTGCAGAGTTGATGGATGCAGGAGGGACTGTCGTTCAAAGACAGTCTTTCAATACGGGAAGTACTTCGTTTAAACGATTGCCGGCAGGCAGGTATACTCTTCGTGTACAGGACAGTAACGGTTGTGTTGCCAAAACAGCTTCTGGCGAAGAACTTGTCCACCAAATAACATTGACAGAGCCTGACGAGGCAGTCAGTATAAAAGAAATGGCAAAAACAAGCCCATTGGCTTATCAATCATCAGACGGTTCCATACAGATTGCAGTTTCTGGTGGCTCTCCGTCTGCATCTGGATATACCGTTCGCTTTATTCGTAAAGGTGATGGACAATCATTTGCACCGACGGACTCACGCCCTGACGGAAACCAATACATCTATACGCTTCGCAATATTCCCAGGGGGGATTATACGGTTATTGCAGAAGATATGCGATACTCCTCCCTCGGGAACGAAGACAAGCAAGAACCTTGCGGTTGCCATGCCGAATTAGCGATAACTCTATCAGCTCCTCCCTTGTTGACTGTAGAGGTTGAAGAGACTCACTTTATCAGCTGTCATGATGATAGTGACGGAGAACTGGCTGCTCATGGGAAAGGAGGAAAACCTATCGTTTCTGCCCGCCTTCCATACACCTACACTTGGTACAAAGTATCAGATGGTGTCAAAGAAGAACTTTCCCTGCAGGTGGATAGTATAGCCCGCAACCTTGTGGCAGGCCAATATCAAGTCAAGGTTACTGATGCGAATGGCATTTCTGCAGAATCCGCTGTTTTTGAACTCAAACAGCCTGATTTACTTGATATATCATTTACTACACGTTCACCATCTTGTAGTGGTGGAAAAGGGCTTATCTCCACAACTGTAACAGGTGGAACACCACCTTATACTTATGAATGGAATAAGGAAGGAGCAACTGAGGCTAATCTGGCTATTGAGGAAGTGGGAAGCTTTTTTGTCAGGGTCGTGGACAGCCGTGGTTGCTCCATTACTGGAAATGTAGAAGTTACAGCACCAGATGCAATATCCATCAAACCAACCATTACAAATCCTACATGTTATAATGCCAATAATGGGGTCATATCTCTAAAACTGTCAGGTGGGACAGCACCATATACCATACGTTGGGAAGACGACAATAACATTACAACGGCTAATCGAGAAAATCTGAAAGCTGGTGAGTATGTTGCCGTCATCACAGACAAGGCTGGTTGTTCATTGCACTATAGAGTCGTCCTTGAACAACCGGAGGCCCTAACCGTGAAACTTGACGAGGGCTTTACACTCTGCCATAAGCAGTCTCGTAAGATAACGGCTCTGCCTAATGTGGAAAATGTAACTTATCAATGGTTTCACAATGGACAACAATTACAAGAAACAAGTAAGGAACTAATTGTATCAAAAGCGGGAAAATACCGTGTTGTCATCACCAATAAAAATGGATGTACTGCTATGGCTGAAATTGAAGCTAAAGTTAGTAATACAGAGCTTCCTTTGGATATAACGGCACCTACATCTGTTACGGCCGGAACGCCTATCCATGCTGTGAACATCAGTAGAATCCGTTCGGATAAATTGGAGTGGCAATTGCCAGCAAATGCTATTGTTACAAGTAAATCCAACGAAAGGGCTATCTTTACAATCCCCGAAGCTGGTGTTTACGAAATAACGCTCATAGGTTATTTGGGCGACTGTTCTACAGTTGTGACCCAACGGCTTGAGGTACTGGCAGATGGCAGTGTTGCGCTACCGGACGGCAAGGACGGAACAATCAGACAGTTTTTGGTTACACCCAATCCAACAACCGGTGATTTCAAGGTATATGTCGAGTTGAAAGAGCCACATGACTTTACCCTCCGTCTTCTATCTCCAACTGGGACAGAAATGGACAGGAAAATGATACAGCATACCCAAAAGCAGACATTTGAATATGAACTGCGTGGAGATATAAACGGAATATTTGGAGTGGAACTTTCCGTAGGCAATGAGAAATCAACACTTAAGGTTACAATGGAAAAGAAATAATTGTATATAAGCAGGAAGTATGAGCACAGAATCAACGAACTGTTGCAAACTAGTCAAAATACTGTTAGTCTCCATCCTATTTTCCTTGGTGGGAGGCGAGCAACTCTACGCCCAATACTATCCTGTTCATGCCACAGTCCAGTGCCCATCACCGCAAAGTCCTTATCTGTCGGATTACTATAGTGGCAGCAGGGATCGACTCATTGTAACGCTACTCAACCGCGACCTGCAACAAC
>JAEWGA010000085.1 GCA_023388555.1 Bacteroidota bacterium
CCCATCTGGTTGGTTCTCCCCGACTTCATAATTAATGCAACAATTGGTAATAGCAGAGCAACAGAGGCAATTCTTCCAAATCATAGTAAAGAAATATCGGTAGAACTTTTTTTTTAGCGAACTTTGCAAGGCAATAGCTTTCGGGTGGTATTAATCCTCCAGAGGCTTAATTCAAATTCTTGTCAAGCAACAGCAGATACGCAGGATTATGAAATACGGATATGTTAAAGTAGCCGCTGCTGTGCCCTTTGTTCGGTTAGGCGATTGTGCCTATAACATCACCCGTATCGAGCAAATGGTGCGCAATGCCGCACAGCAGGGGGTGGAAATGATGACTTTCCCAGAGCTTAGCATTACAGGTTACTCTTGTGGCGACCTGTTTATGCAACCCTATTTTTTACGTGAAGCCGAGCGCGCCCTGTGCGACCTTGTGCAACGCACCTCCGATACCGATGTGTTGGTATTTGTAGGTATGCCTATTAGGGTAGAAGAGCGTTTGTATAATGCTGCCGTAGCGTTTCAGCATGGTAGTATTTTGGGCGCAATACCTAAAACGTTTTTGCCCAATTACCGTGAGTTTCAGGAAAAACGCTGGTTCTCTTCCTCGGTAGAGCTTATTTTTTCACGTATCCGTATTGGCGACTACGATGTGCCTATTGGGCATAATTTGCTGTTTAAGTACAAGGAGTTGGGTGTGGGGGTAGAAATATGCGAAGATATGTGGTCGCCTGTAACACCTGGTACGCGCCTTTCGTTGTATGGCGCACATATTATATTCAACCTTTCGGCAAGTAATGAAAATGCTGGTAAGCATGCTCATTTACGCTCCCTAATAGCCTCCCTTACAGCACAAGGCATTATGGGATATGTATATGCATCGTGTGGCTATGGCGAAAGTTCTACGGATTTGGTGTATACTGGCAAAGCATTTATTGCCGAAGATGGAGAGATTTTAGAGGAGATGCCTCGGTTTGAATATAGCGAGCGGCTTTTGGTTACCGATATCGACGTTAGCCATATTCGCACCGAACGTCTTATAAATACTACCTTTAAGTCCTCTGCCTCCGAGTACGCCAATGAGCCTATGACAGAGATCCCTTTTTATTTGAAGGAAAATATGGATACCCATAACCTTACTCGTAAAGTGGAGCCAAACCCCTTTATGCCGTCGCATACCAACTTGCAGGAACGTGCTCAGGAGATGTGGGATATTCAGGTTACGGGGTTATTGCAACGCCTAACCTATCTGCAAACTCCAAAAGTAGTTATTGGTATTAGTGGCGGATTGGACTCTGCCTTAGCCCTGATGGTTGCAGTTAGAACCTTTGATATGTTGGGACTGGACCGTAAAGGTATAATAGCTGTAACTATGCCTGGTTTAGGCACAGGCTCCCGCACACATTCCAACGCTCGGGCATTAATGCAATGTTTGGGGGTTACAGCTCGGGAAGTATCCATAGCTGAGGCTGCACTGGACCACTTAAAAGCAATAGGGCACGATGGCGTTACCAAGGATGTAACCTATGAAAATGCCCAAGCTCGGGAGCGCACCCAAGTGCTTATGGATATAGCTAATATGGAAGGGGGGCTTGTAATTGGTACGGGCGACTTGTCCGAGTTGGCTTTAGGGTGGTGTACCTATAATGGAGACCATATGTCCATGTACAGCGTTAATGCCTCTATTCCTAAAACGGCAGTGAGAATATTGGTTACTCATATAGCCGAACATGGGGAGTACGGTGCCGAACTGAAGCGTATACTGCTGGACATTGTAGATACCCCTGTAAGCCCCGAACTAACATCTACCAGCGAAGGGGCTGCGCAGAATACCGAAGACATATTAGGACCCTACGAGGTGCACGACTTTATTTTGTACCACTTCCTGTATAACGCTTACTCGCCCGAAAAACTCTTTTTCCTACTGTGCCAGGCATTTCAACATAAATATACCCGCAATAACCTGCGCAAATGGATGACTACCTTCATTAAACGTTTCTTTGCACAGCAATTTAAACGTAATTGTATGCCCGATGGCCCTAAAGTAGGCGCTATATCGTTATCGCCACGTGGCTCTTGGCGAATGCCCAGCGACATGAGTGCCGAAGCTTGGTTAGCGGGTATTCCTAAAACGTAAATAATGCTCCCCAAAAACTAATAGAAAACTAACAAAACAACATGATAATATTAAGCGACCTTGGTATACAGTTTGGCAGCAGAGTGCTGTTCCAGGAGGTTAACCTAAAGTTTGTTCCTGGTAATTGTTATGGTATTATTGGCGCAAACGGCGCAGGCAAGTCCACCCTTTTAAGGGCTATTAGTGGGCAACTGGACCCTACGCATGGCTCTGTTACCCTCGGGACGGGAGAACGGCTCTCCGTACTTAGTCAGGACCACTTCGCCTTTGACGAATACACGGTAATGGATACCGTACTGATGGGCCACGAAATATTGTGGGGCATCATGAAAGAAAAAGAGGAACTGTATGCAAAGCCCGATTTTTCGGACGAAGATGGCTTGCGTGCTGCCGAATTAGAAGAGAAGTTTGCCGAAATGGAAGGCTGGAATGCCGAGAGCGATGCTGCCATACTCCTTAGCGGATTAGGGATAAAAGAGGATTTACATTACACCCTAATGAAGGACCTTAGCGGTAAACAAAAAGTAAGAGTATTGTTGGCTCGTGCCCTGTACGGGAAACCAGATAACTTGCTACTCGATGAGCCTACGAACGACTTGGACTTGGAAACAGTTACATGGCTGGAAAACTACTTGGCCGACTTTGAAAATACCGTCCTCGTTGTAAGCCACGACCGCCACTTCCTGGATACCGTATGCACCCATACGGTAGATATCGACTACGGTAAAGTACAGCTTTTTGCTGGTAACTATAGCTTCTGGTACGAAAGCAGTCAGTTAGCATTAAGGCAGCAACAACAACAAAACAAGAAGGCCGAAGAAAAACGTAAGGAACTGGAGGAGTTTATACGCCGCTTTAGTGCTAACGTAGCCAAGAGTAAACAAACCACCAGCCGTAAAAAAATGCTTGAGAAACTGAATGTCGACGAAATAAAACCTTCTTCGCGTCGTTACCCAGGCATCATCTTCACTCCCGAACGTGAGGTGGGAAACAAAATACTGGAAGTGCATAACCTCTCCTATTCCATAGGTGAAGAACGACTTTTCCAGAACCTGGAATTTAATGTGGAAAAAGGACAGAAAATTGTATTCCTGAGCCGAGACCCCAGAGTGATGACCTCCTTGTTCGAGATAATTAACGGCAGGCTTACACCCGAAACAGGGTCGTACGAGTGGGGACAAACGGTAACCACCGCCTACTTGCCTTTGGATAACAGCGAATACTTCGAGACCGATGCCAACCTGATAGAGTGGATATCCCAGTTTGCAAAGGACACAAACGAGGTTTACCTAAAAGGGTATTTGGGGCGTATGCTCTTCTCGGGCGAAGAGATATTAAAAAAAGCCTCGGTGCTTTCGGGGGGAGAAAAAATGCGCTGTATGATATCGCGTATGATGCTGAAAGATGCCAACGTACTTATTTTGGACACCCCAACAAACCATTTGGACTTGGAGAGTATACAGGCCTTTAACAACACTTTGGTTAACTTCCCTGGCAATGTGCTATTCTCCAGTCACGACCACGAGTTTATTCAAACTGTAGCCAACAGAATCATAGAAATTGGCCCATACGGTACCATTGATAAACTTATGGATTACGACGACTATATTACGGACGAAACAGTGGCACAGCTGAGAACCAAAATATACGGAGACAAATAACTAATAACCCCAATACAAACATTGCTACAATGATCCACGTAGGTATTATAGGCAGCGAGGGATATGCCGTAGGAGAACTGGTTAGCTTGCTTATTAACCACCCCGATGCCGTCCTGGAACGAGTATATGCCCCAGAAAGAACTGGCTTAAAGGTGTCCGACCTACATCCCGGGCTTTTTGGCGAACGCCCTATAGACTTCACCGCCGAAGAACGTTTTGATGACCTGGACGTCCTGTTTTTATGCGTTCCGAGTGGTGAAGCACGCAAGTTCCTGCAAACCCATAAGTTGCCTGAAACCTTAAAGATTATTGACTTTACTGGCGACCACCGCCAATGGGACCAGAACTCCGATATGGACTTTGTTTACGGGCTATCGGAATGTTATAGGCGGAAAATATGCCATGCCCAACGGGTGTCGGTGCCAGGATGCTTCGCCGTCTCCATAGAGTTGGCGCTTTTACCCTTGGCCAAACACTTGTTACTGAATCACGACATCCATATCTGCTCGGTGTCGGGGCGTACAGAAACCGTGGCTCGTCCCAAGCAAATAAGCCATGTAACGTACGACTTGTTTTTCGATAACTTCTCGGTGTACAAACCGTTTGGGCACCCCCAGGTAGAGGAGGTAACACAGGTGCTTACCGATGTGCAAAAAAGCTTTAAGAATAAACTCTATTTTGTACCTATGCGCGGTAACTTTAACCGAGGCATTTACACTACCTTATACCTGCCTTGTAGCGTAAAGCTGGATACGTTGTACGAACTGTATCAAGATTATTACTCGGATCACGCTTTTGTCCATTTGGTAAACCACTACCCCGATGTCCGCGACACTGTTAATACCAACCATGCCTTATTGCATTTAAGCCAGCACGAGGAGCAACTAATGGTGGTGTGTACCCTGGA
>JAEWGA010000016.1 GCA_023388555.1 Bacteroidota bacterium
TTTTTTGCCGACTCTACAATATCTCCATTGGGTGTAATGATACGAGCTATAATTTTTTTATCTGCTTCGGAGGTTTTAGGGTCCTTGGCTAATGCTTTAATTGCATCTACCTTGTACACTTTATTCTTGAAGTAAACCCAGCTTTCCATCCATCTGAAAGTATTATCGGGACGCACATCTATACGGCATATTACCCGAGGTATTGTGCTACCATTAATTGGGTTGGTAGGCACGTATTCCGGGAGGCGGAACAAGTATGTTCTTTTCCCTTTTTTTCCTCCCGCAAAAACCTTCATACTTTTCAGGACCTCAGGCCCATAGAGTTTGCGCAACTCCTGTTGGGGGGTAATTGGCAAAGCCCCTTTTCCCGATGTTAATTGTATTTCGGCCTGCTTGGGGAACATTACCGTTTTTGTTGGCATTAAGTCCTGATATATCGCTATATCGGTAGTAGAGAATGAGAAGTTGGGATTAATTGTATTCTTATCTTCCCACTGTATTACCACCCAAGCGTGGTCCGGCACTAACGAGACCTCCACTTGTGCGCTACCGTTTTTTAGGGTTTCTTTTTTTATAGGCACAAGGTTGGTATTAAAAAAGGAGTAGTCCTTGTAATAAATGCTGTCTCCGTCTTGGTGGTTTAGGGAGATAGGAGCCTCTAATTCCTTAAAGGTTTTTCCAATAGCCGTACGTTCCTTTTGGGTGGTATTGGGGTTTGCTATTACCAATACTTTGTAGTCCTGCCCTCTTTTTATGGGAGGAGTTTTAATTGAAAAGGACTCGGGGGTGGAGGTTGTTTCCTGGAGGTCGTTTCCCGAAAATACACCTGCTTTTGCAGAAACATCTAAGTCGAAGGCGTACTTTACTTGTTCTGGGTCGCCATTGGTAGTAACGCTGTACAGTACCACTCTTATCCCATTAAAAGTAAGGTAGCTTTTGTCTTCGAGTATCTGTTCTTGCGTGAGTTTGTTGGGGTAGACAAATCCTGGCGGTACTTCTCGGTCCTTATTGGAGCGTAGGATAAGTCCTCTGTCGGCTATTTTCCCAGTTAAAACCAAGGGGACATCTTCGGTATCGGGAGTGGGATTAGGCAGGAAATCGGACTCTTGGTATTTTTTACTGCACGATAAAAATAAAAAGAGGGAGAGGAGAGTTGTTATTGCGCTAAATAATCTCATAAGCTGTTGTTATTCCTCGTTTAGTATGATGTTCCAATTATAGATATCTTCCTTTTCTCCGTATTGTATGGCTCGGAGTGTTTGGTATAGCTGGGTGGAAATTGGCCCCGCTTCACCGTTCTTGGCTATTTGGTAGGAGATTCCTTTATCCAGGTCATCTACCCTAAGGATAGGACTAATAACGGCAGCCGTACCACATGCTCCAGCCTCCTCGAACTCTGCTAATTCCTCCACAGGCACGTGCCTTTTTTCCACCACGAGCCCCAAGTCCGTTGCTATTTGCATTAAGGACATATTGGTAATGGATGGGAGGATTGAGGTAGAGTCTGGGGTGATGTATTTTCCGTTTCGGATACCGAAGAAGTTGGCTGGCCCGCATTCATCCAAGTATTTCTTTTCTTTGGCATCCAAGAAAAGTACTGCGGAGTACCCCTTTTCATGGGCTAAACAGCCAGCTTTAATACCTGCGGCGTAGTTTCCTCCTACTTTAATAGTACCGGTGCCAAGGGGTGCCGCCCTGTCGAATCCGCGTAAAATAGCCATGGGAGTTGGCTTAAAGCCATCCTTAAAGTAGGGACCAACGGGGCTAACAAAAATTACAAACATATACTCTTCTGCGGGGCGCACTCCCACCTGTGCTCCCGTACCAATAACCAAGGGACGGATGTATAGGGACGCTCCCGACTCGTAAGGTGGCACATAGTCGATATTAGCTTTAACTACCTTTTTAACGGCCTCGATAAAAAGTTGCTGCGGGATTGGGGGCATCATGATACCTTCGCATGAGCGCGCCATTCTTTTTGCATTTTCATCTATTCGGAAAAGTCGGATTTTACCATCCTTGCCTCTGAAGGCTTTCATACCTTCAAAAGCTTCTTGCCCATAGTGCAAGCATGTGGCAGCCATATGAATGGATATGTGAGTTTCGCTTGTGAGTTCCAAAGGCCCCCACTCTCCATTTTTGTAAACCGACCTAATGTTAACGGCTGTTGGATAATATCCAAAGCCTAATGAGCTCCAGTTTATATCTTTCATCGCAGTTATTTTTTAGGGTTGATACCGTTTGTTTTTTCTTTTTTCGAGGAGGGTTGTGGGTTGTTTTTTTGCTGGGCGTCCAATTCTGCCCTAAGTTTGGCTAACTCTGCTTCTTGGTTGTGGATTGTAACCAACAGGGCGTTCAGTTCCTCGTTTTCGATGGTGCTTGGGTACTGAGCTTCTACCCTTAAATGAAAGTCGCTGAGTATATTCATGTAATTATTAAAGGCGTCGTACTCGTTATCGTAGGGGCTAAAGGAGCGGACGTGAGCGTTGGTTGTGGACATGTAGAAGAAGTGGTCGCTACTTTGCAGGTATAACCAGTCCTGTAACAACTGGCGGTTTCCGCTTAGGCGTGTACGTTCTCCCCACTGCACCAATTTTGAGAAGGCTTCTTGTTGCAGTACGTTTCCTTTCCAGGTGCTAATGTTTTTTTCTTCTTCGGACCAGGAGATGGGGGAACTTACCGATATTTCACCTTTGGGGGAAAGACTTTCAAACACCTCGGTAGGAGTAGCAAATGCCATACCTTCCTGCAGGATGTATTTAGGCAGTGCTTTAAAGAACTCGAATATCCCCGTATGGGCTGGTTGTATTTGTCCTAATACGTCGTAAGCCATATCCAGGTAAATAACCTCTTCTTCGGGGGGAGTGTTAGCTAACCAGTGGGCGTATTTATCGGCCGTTAAGGGGTACTCGCTCCAATCGTATCGGCTAAAATTTTTCATTATATCCTCGCTGAACCTACCGTTGCGTAATAATAGGTGTACAGCAGGGGTTGTGGCGGAAGCGTATACGAAGTTTGGACTTTTCCAGCCCAATATATGTTTTGCACCTTCGGTGATGGTATAATTATACCCCAGGCGGTGTATTTGCTCGGCTATTTCATCGGAGTATATAAGCTCTGTATTCCGTAGTACTTTGGGCTTTTGGCCAAATAACATTTCTATTTTTTGAGCATGTAGCTCTACCTGCCTTTTGAATTCGGAGAAGTCCCCTAACGAGGATAGCCCGTGGGAAAAAGGCTCGGTAAGGAATTCCACGCAGCCGGTTTTTGCCAGGTCCGAGAAGCTGTCCAATAACTCTGGGGCGTAATATTCCATTTGGCTAAGAGCCGTACCCGATATAGCAAAAGAGACTTTAAGAGCACCTTTTGTTTCCTTAATAAGTTCCAGGAGCATTCTGTTGGCAGGGCCATAGCTTTCCCGGGCGTGGCTCCTGAAGATTTCTTCGTTCTGGAAGTCGTCGAAATAGTAATGGTCATTCCCGATATCAAAAAAACGATACCGTTTTAACCTAAAGGGTTGGTGCACTTGAAAGTTCAAGCAAAGTTTTTTCATATCGCACTACTATGGTTTATATGTTATGCAACTCTGTTTTATCGTAAGTGTAGGTTTGGGGGCTAATACCCTAATACCTTGTTATATATATTCCGGACTTTATGCCCGGCGTCTTCCCACTTAATATTTCCCACCTCTTTAAGGCCTTCTTCTTTTAGGAAAGTATGTAATGCTGGGTAGGTTACTAACGAGTACATAGCATCGGCCAAGGCATCTACGTCCCAGTAGTCGAGCTTAATTGCATACCTTAATATTTCGGCACAGCCAGACTGTTTTGAAATAATAGAGGGTACACCGCACTGCATAGCTTCCAAAGGAGAGATTCCAAAAGGTTCGGAAACCGAGGGCATCACATATACATCGCTTGCTTTAAATACTTCGTACACCTGTTTCCCTTTCATGAAACCGGTAAAGTGGAACCTATCGGATATGTTTTTTTCGGCAACGAGGCGAATCATTTGGTCCATCATGTCGCCACTCCCAGCCATGATAAAGCGTACGTTCTTTGTTTTAGCTAAAACCTTAGAGGCGGCCTCTACAAAGTATTCGGGCCCTTTTTGCATTGTTATTCGGCCTAAGAAGGTTACTATTTTATCGTTCACACCTCGGTTGTCGGGTATAGAAAGTATAGCTGGATCCAAGGGGGTAACGGCGTTATGTACGGTAGTAACTTTTTCGGGGGACTGGTGGTATTTTTCTATTACAGTTCGGCGCGTAAGCTCGCTAACGGTGATGATATGGTCGGCATAATCCATTCCGTTTTTCTCTATGGCATAAACCTGCGGATTTACGTTCCCGCGGCTTCTGTCGAAATCCGTAGCGTGCACATGTATAACTAATGGTTTACCTAAAATCATTTTAGCGTGAATGCCTGCGGGGTAGGTTAACCAGTCGTGAGAGTGTATAATATCGTAGTGTTCGGCCCGGGCTAAAACACCAGCCATAATGGAGTAGTTGTTTATTTCCTCCTGCAAGTTCTCGGGGTAACGCCCCGAGAACTCCAAGCACCCTAATTCATTGGTATGCATATAGGAGAAGTCGGCATATATATGCTCTCTTAACCTGTAATACAAATTAGGGTCCATTAGGTTTTTAAGTTTCTGCAGCACCAGGTCGTGGGGGGGATTCTTCCACACGATAGGCACTTGCGAGGCTCCTATGATGCGTAAAAAGGATTTATCCTCATCGCCCCAAGGCTTAGGTATCACGAAGGTGATATCCAAGTCGTTTTGCAAGCTCATACCTTTTGTTAAACCGTAGCTTGCTGTTCCCAACCCCCCTAATATATGAGGCGGGAACTCCCAGCCAAACATTAGTGCTTTCATATATGTAGTTCCTGAAGTTGCATAGTTCACCACGCTATTTAATGCAATATTAGCAATTCGTTTTCGTCGTTGTACACATCAAATAGCCTATTTTGAATTCTTAATATGGCACTTACACTTGTGGCGAAGGAGATAGCTCCACGCCCCCGGAAGGGTGGTGTGGGGTCGTACATTTCCGATATTGTGCCTATACCGTGTAGGGAAAGTTCGCTCTCGAAAGGGATGAGCACCTTCTCTACAAACGATATACCGCTTTTCTTAAATAGCTTGAAGTAAGCACTTAAATAGGGGTACATTAGCCACGACCATACTGCGCCTTGAAATGCAGCATAGGCTCTGTCCCGTAATACACCGTTACAGTAGCCACGGTAGTAGGGACTTTTAGGGGTTAACGTGCGAAGTCCTTTAGGTGTTAATAGCTCTTTGGTAACAATATCCAATACGGAGCGTTGAAGTTTCCGGGAGAGTGGCGAATATTTAAGGCCCACGGCAAAAATCATATTTGGGCGCACACTCCAGTCCTGGGGGCGGCCTTCGCACACGTAGTCGAACAAGTAGTCTTTGTCATTAACAAATACCCTTATAAAGGACTCTGCCACCCTATCGATAAGGTCGGTTAAAGTAACATCTTCCGAGTTGAATAAATCCCGATAGAAACATAGCGCATTGTACCATAAGGCGTTATACTCTACGATGTACCCTTGGCGGTCGACTACTGGATAGCCATCGATTGTAGAGTCCATCCACGTGATAGGTTTGCCTTCGGGTGCAACGGCATACAGTAGTCCATTAGGTGCGAGCTTTAACGATGGGTGGCGGTCCTCCAACAAATAATCTATCATTTGTGCTACATAGGCACCGTACTTTTCTTTGGTTTCCGCCATGGAGCGCCAGCGTGAGTAGTCTTGTATTGCATTAATTACCCACAGTAAGGTGTCGGGCAGCTCTATTCCCTCTATTATAGGGTCTGGCAGGCCTTCCTTCATGAAGCGCAGAATAGCGGGCCATGCTGTATTCATTATGGCGTCGTACCTTTCGGGTTTTTGTATGCCAAAGGTGCAGCCAGTGAGGGCTATAAATTGGTCCCGCGCTCTTACGCCGTACCATGGGTATCCGGCAATAAGGTAGGCGTGCTCGGCATCGGGTTTGTAAAAAAACTGGTCGGCAGCGTTCACCAAGGAGTTAGTAAAGCTTGTACGTGGCACACGCCTGTTTAGCGCCTCTTCAAAAGCCGTGTTTATTTGGTCTGGTTTTATGGGCATATCCCCTGCCGAGAAATAGAGTTGTTCCCCTGGCTGTATTTCACACTCGAAGAAGCCTGGTACAGGTAAATCTTCTACGTAAGCGTGGCCTCGTTCCTTTTCCTTATCATACATAAAGTTTTTATACCAGTGTGGCTCGTAGTGCCACTCTACCGGTTTTGAAAACTGCATATTAAGGTTTGGGTACCCGGGGTACAAACACATACTTACCCCATTATCGATAAGGTTATAGTTCCAGTTAATAGAAGAATTTTCGTGGGTAAGCTCCTTTACACTCCTAAAGGCCAGGAAGGGAGAAAAGCGCAATATGGTTTTGGAGTGGGCTTGCAATAATGTATACCGTATAATAAGCCTATTTTCGTTGAATGAAAAAAGTAACTCCTTGGATAGGACAACGCCCCCTACCCTATACACAATTCGCGGGATAGTGTCTATTTCATACTCCCGTATATATTTATGTCCGTTAGGGGCAAAAGTGTCGCCCTGATACTTATGGAGTGCTAAGTTAAACTCTGCGCCGTGCTGTATAACAGTTTCGTTAAAAGAGGATAGCAACACATGCCCATAGGGGCTTAGCTTGTGAATAGGAACGACCAGTAACCCGTGGTATTTTCGGGTATTACAACCCAGTATAGTAGAGCAGTGGTAAGCTCCACGCCTATTTGTTCGGAGTATTTCTCTGTCGAGAGAAACCTCCAAGTTACTCATACTGTTACGATCAAACTTGAGGTAACTCATTAGTATTAGGCTTTAGGGGTATTTCTTCCAGGATACCCAGGTTTAATATTTAACAATCCCTCCATAGTTGCTGCCGGAGATAAGCCTGCAACAGCTTTTTCCCAAATATACCCAAGATTTCAGTCAATCACAATAAATACAACCTTATAAGGCAAAAAAAATGCAGGATAGGACCGTTTTGTACTGGTCCGTATCCTGCATTTCCATTTTTTGTGGGTTATTATTCTTTTAGTATAACATCGTGAGCCCCCCCTTCAACAATGGAGGTACTTGAAACCAATGTTACTTTTGCATTTTTCCGTAGGTGTTCGAGGGTTGTGGAGCCGCAACTGCACATAGTAGCCTTTATTTTCCCTAAGGTCACCGCCAAATTATCTTTCATTTTACCGGCATAGGGCACATAACTATCCACCCCTTCTTCAAACTTCAGGGCTTCTTGTCCTCCGCTATCGTAGCGTTGCCAGTTTTTAGCCCTGTTAGAGCCTTCTCCCCAATACTCTTTAACGTAATTGTTTCCGAGCTTTAGCACTTTGGTTGGACTTTCATCGAAGCGGGCAAAATAACGCCCCATCATCAGGAAGTCGGCCCCCATTGCCAATGCCAATACCATATGGTAGTCGTGAACAATGCCTCCATCGCTGCAAATGGGTATATATATACCTGTTTCTTGGTAGTAGGCATCTCTTGCCTGGGCAATATCAATTATAGCGGTAGCTTGCCCACGGCCAATACCCTTTTGTTCGCGAGTAATACAAATGGAGCCACCTCCAATACCCACTTTTATAAAGTCGGCGCCAGCACCTACCAAATAGTGGAAGCCTTCGGGGTCCACCACATTACCGGCTCCAACGGGTATGTCGTATTTGCTCTTAATCCATTGTAAGCAGTCGTACTGCCATTCGCTATAGCCGTCCGAGGAGTCGATGCACAACACATCGGCCCCAGCATCAATTAGGGCAGGAACCCTTTCTTTATAGTCGCGGGTATTTATTCCGGCACCTACCAATAAGGTTTTATTTTGTTTGTCGGATAACTCGTACGGATTTTCGCGGTGACTATCATAATCCTTACGGAAGACAAAGTAGCAGAGTTTCTGTTGTTCATCCACAATGGGGAGGGTATTCAGTTTATGCTCCCATATAATGTCGTTGGCCTCCTTTAAGGTAATGCCTAAGTGACCTAAGGTGAGCCTGTCGTAAGGAGTCATAAAGGTGGATATTTTGCGGTTCCGGGGGTCCACACTCAGCCTATAATCTCGGCTGGTAACAATACCTAAAAGGCGTCCATTGGGCGTTCCGTCATGGGTAATACCAATGGTTGAGTGGCCTGTTTGGGCAACCAAATCCAAAACATCTTGCAATGTTTGGTCGGGTTTAAGATTAGAATCGCTAGTAACAAACCCGGCTTTAAACTTCTTCACCTTTTTCACCATTTCGGCCTGTGCCTCTATGGACTGAGAGCCAAAGATAAAAGAAAGCCCCCCATTCCTGGCCAATTCTATAGCCAGGGTGTCGTTCGAGACGGACTGCATGATAGCCGACACAAAAGGTATGTTCAGTGAAATTTTAGCCTCTTCCCCATTGGCATACTTTACCAACGGCGTTTTAAGGCAAATGTTGTTGGGAGTACAATCTTTGGTTGTAAGGCCGGGAATGAGAAGATATTCCCCAAAAGTGCGAGACACCTGGTCCAAAAATAGAGCCATGACAAAAAACAGTGCAATAAGGTTATTAATCTATTGCCTACAAATTTACTGAATCTGGGGCAAACATTGGGAGGATAGAAACAAAAAATGGAGACCTTCTTTAGCAAGAAAGGCCTCCATTTTTAGGGTTATGTACCTTGTTTGTAGGTTGTTATTTATTACATATTCATTTTCTTTTCTATCTCGGCCACCTTGGCATCCATACCTAAATTGTAATAGATGCCCCTTAGTGCCATCAGATATTCCGAGTTATCGGGTTGTAGCTCCACAGCTTTTTCAAAGTAAGGTAGTGCTTTGGTAAATAGTTCTTTGGCTTTTTTGTTCAGCTCATCGAACTTCTTTTGGTCGTTTAGTGCATTGGCTTCACTTTGAATTTCAACAGCTTGGTTGTAGTAGATGCGTCCTAATCCTATTACAGCATCGGCGTAGGTGGGGTCTATTTCCAAAGCCTTGCGGAATTGTTCTTCGGCCTTAGCAGGATCCTTAAAGCTTTGCTCGTAAACGGTACCCAGCACGTTGTATAGTTGTACGTTCTTGGGGTCGTTAGCAATAGCTTGGTCCAGGAAGTTCTTGGCTTTTTCGCTTTCTCCTTTGCGGATGTAGATGTTAATTAGGTTGAATACAAAAAACTTATCCTCGGGGAAAACTTTGGCACCACTTTCTAATGTTGCCATGTAGTTTACAGAGTCCTGAATGCTAAGGTACTCTTGTGCTAACAGTTGGTATACGTCGCTCTGACGGTAGGGAACCTCCTTAATAGCTTCATATTCCTTAATAGCCTCTGCATGGTTGTTTTCCATTTGCGAGGCGGTGTATGCCGAGAAGAAACCTATTTGCATGGACATAGAGTCCTGGGCAGCCATAGGAGTACCTTCGAACATAGGTAATTTCTTTAATGCCAAATAACGTTGGAATGAAGCGTGAGCTTTATCGAATTCCTTACGGTCCAAATAGTAGGAACCAGCGTTCACCAAGAAGCCCGAGTTTTCGCTTAATGCCTTGTTCAGTTCATCGGCATATTTTCTTTTCACTTTACCCTTTTCATTGGGTACGCAATCCAGGGAGTCGGCTACTAAGTAGTATTTGACCATGGCATTTAGTGCAGTATAGAAGGTTGGCTCATCATACTGTTTTCCTAATGCCATTGCGGTTTTCGACTCTTCTACCTGTTTTTGCTCTATAAGTCCTGCCACATACCATGCACGAGTTTCGTTTTTTGTTTCCTCGTTAGTTAATGTCGGCTCTATAATACTGCGCGCCATTTTGTAGTCGGGCTTATCATCTTTAGCTATCCGCTCTGCTTGCTTGACACTCTTCATTTGAGCCATTGAAGGAACGGCCACAGCAAGGCTAAGCGCCATTAAAATCAGTCCTTTTTTCATATTACTCTTTGTTTAAGAATACATTTACGTGTCATCAGACACCCAAATATATGGATTTTACAAGTATTAATTGCAAGAATAGTTGCCTTAGTCTCCTATTTGTTTTCATTTTAAAAGAGGAGGCGTTCTTACAACCACTACACTATTAGGCCTCGGGTTGGGGGGCATCTGGTTGTTCTGGCAGAGCAGAAGAGGCGTTATCGCCATGGGGGTCTTGGGGTGTTTCCTCTGGCTCAAAAACATCTTCGTCTTCGCGCAGAACTCGGCATACCGATGCTATTTCATCGTCTCGTTTCTCCAGGTTTATCAGCTTAACACCCTGCGTATTCCTGCTTTGCGTGCTAATATCCTCAACGTGTGTACGGATAGTGATGCCGGACTTATTGATAATCATGATATCATGCTCGTCCGTCACATTAAGGATTTGTATCAGCTCTCCGGTTTTAGGAGTTACTTTTAAGGTTATAACCCCCTTTGCACCACGGTTTGTAATCCTGTAATCGTCTATTAGCGAACGTTTCCCGTAGCCGTTTTCCGAAACAACAAGCACTGTTTCCGTAGCAGGTTCTTTAACACAAATAGCACCTATAACCTCGTCCTTGCCATCATCTTCTAAGCGCATACCTCGTACACCTATCGTTTGGCGGCCTTGCGTGCGGAGTATCGACTCGTGGAAACGGATGGCTTTCCCATTCCGGCTTGCCAATATATATTCGCTCTTACCATTGGAGAGCAGTACGGCTACCACCTTGTCGTTATCACGCAAGTCTATAGCTATAATACCATTGGAGCGGGGACGCGAGAATTGTTCCAGTAACGTTTTACGAATAGTTCCGTTTTTAGTTACAAAGGTGAGGTAGTGTGAGTTCACATACTCTTCGTCCGTTGTTAGCTTTTTAACCCTTATACATGCCGTAATTTTATCGTCCTTATCTATATTCAAAATGTTCTGCACAGCACGCCCTTTCGAGGTTCTCGACCCTTCGGGGATCTCAAACACCCGTAGCCAGTGGCAACGCCCTTTCTCCGTAAAGAAAAGCAGTGTTGCGTGCATAGAGGCCGAATAAATATACTCCACAAAATCCTCCTCGCGGGTATCCGACCCCTTGGAGCCAACCCCGCCTCGGGACTGTGCCTTAAAGGCGGTTAGGGGAGTCCTTTTTATATAGCCTAAGTGCGATATGGTGATAATCATATCTTCATCGGCATAGAAGTCCTCGGGGTTTAGCTCCTCCGAAGCATAAACAATCTCGGACCTACGGTCATCGCCATATTTCCTAATAACTTCTTGCAACTCATCTGTAATAATACCGTAGCAGGTATCATCGTTGCTGAGCACCTCATTGTAAAAAGCTATTTGTTTTTGAAGGCCGTTGTACTCTTCGTGCAGTTTATCCATTTCCATTGCGGTCAGCTGGCCTAAACGCATCTCCACTATTGAGCGGGCTTGTATTTGCGATAAACCGAAACGAGCCATCAGGTGCTCTACGGCCTCGCTTTGGCGGGAGGAGGCTTTGATGATTTGTATAACCTCGTCGATATTATCCGTAGCGATAATACGCCCCTCAAGGATATGTAAACGCTCTTCGGCTTTGCCTAAATCATATTTAGTACGGCGTATTACAACCTCGTGCCGGTGCTTTACAAACTCGCCTATCAGGTCCTTAAGGTTTAGCAACTGAGGCTTGCCATTAACCAACGCAATGTTATTAACACTAAAAGAGGACTGCAAGGGAGTCATTTTATATAGTTGGTTCAGGATAACCCCAGCATGGGCGTCTCGGCGTACATCTATCACAATACGGATGCCTGTTTTGCTACTTGTTTCGTCTGCAATATTGGTAATACCATCTATCCGCTTTGTTGTAGCCAACTCGGCTATAGTTTTCACTAACTCTGCCTTATTTACCAAGTACGGCAGTTCGTATATAATGATTTGTTCGTGCTGGGCTGTGGACTCAATTTCGGCTTTCCCACGGATAACAATACGCCCCCTTCCTGTTTCAAAGGCTTCCTTAACCCCGGTATAACCATATATGATACCGCCAGTTGGGAAGTCGGGAGCCAACACATGCTGCATTAACTCTTCAACGCTTATATCGCCCCTTTTTTCAATGTAGGCGATAGTACCTTTAAGCACTTCTTTTAGGTTATGAGGGGCTATATTGGTGGCCATACCCACAGCAATACCCGATGCCCCGTTTACCAACAGGTTTGGTATTCGTGTAGGCAATACCGTTGGCTCTTTGGTGGAGTCGTCATAGTTAGGCTGAAAGTCCACAGTATCCTTGTTTATATCGGCAAGCATCTCCATGGCCAAAGGGTCCAACCTGGACTCGGTGTAACGCATAGCCGCAGGGCTATCCCCATCGATAGAGCCAAAATTACCATGCGGCTCTACCAACATATAACGCATGGACCAATCTTGTGCCAAACGCACCAAGGCCATATATATGGAGCTGTCGCCATGGGGGTGATACTTACCCATAACATCCCCTACCGTACGAGCGCACTTCTTAAATGGCTTATCGGGAGTATTCCCAAGCTCATTCATACCATATAATATACGTCGGTGTACAGGCTTAAACCCATCTCGAACATCGGGTAATGCACGGCTAACAATAACCGACATAGCATAGTCGATATAGGCAGATTTCATTTGGTCTTCAATATTGACCTTAATTATCCTGTCGTGACTTTCAAACTCTTCCATCTATTTTATAATATGTATGATATCAACATAATTAGGCAGCGGTTGCGCAAAGCACAACGCGCGTATTGTATTCAAAGGTAATGTTTTTCTGGCATATTAAACTGCTTAAAACCCCTACCCAATAGCCTCTCCCCCTTTCGGAGCCCATTTACACGGGGCACACCCCGCCTTAGTACACCTTAAAGGGACACCAAGCACACAACATTGTAAAAATATACAGCTACCAAGTTTACCTACTAAAACGCCATGCTATCCATATTAGGCTCCACTCCCACTCCCTTTTAACCAGTCGCTCCTATACCACCTTAACCACAAATCCCCTTACATCCTAAATTCTATTGTGTTATCCCATATTTTTTCTCGATTATTCCGCCGATATTAGGTATCTTTGAAAACTTTTCTTCCATCAATAACAATTGGAGGCAAAAATTGCATGCGCATTAGTGAAGTAGAATCATGATACGAACCAAAAACTTTAGTCACCCCGAGTGGAGAGATATTTCCACCAGTTCCAAACTTCCAGAATCTCTTTTTAAGCTCTACGAGTTAGCCCATAATTTATGGTGGGTATGGAACCCCAAGGCCACAAGCCTATTCGAAGAGCTTAACCCCAAAGCTTGGAGCGCCTCGCAGGGGAATCCTGTAGCGGTACTCACATCTTTGTCGAAGAGGAGAATTACCGAAATTGAAAACGATAAAGAGCTACTCCGCCGAACAGAAGAAATTTACCAAGAGTTTCAGGCTTACATTAGCCAAAAGTTCCGGAACGATGTACCCTCGGTAGCCTATTTCAGCATGGAATACGGCTTAACCAATGTACTTAAAATATACTCGGGTGGCTTAGGTGTTTTAGCTGGCGACTACCTTAAAGAGGCAAGCGACAGCCGTATAAACATGGTTGGTGTCGGCTTTTTATACCGTTATGGATACTTCGACCAATCCATCACTGCCGATGGCCAACAAATTGCAGAGTACAAGCCCCAAGAATTTAACAAACTCCCTATAGAGCAAATAAAGAACGCGGACGGAATACCTATGATATTAGAGGTTCCATTCCCCGACCGAACCATTTACTGTAACATTTGGAAGGTATCGGTTGGCCGTGTAAGCCTCTATTTAATGGATACGGACCTCCCCCAAAACAACGAGTGGGACCGCTCTATAACACACCAGCTTTATGGTGGTGACTGGGAAAACCGCATGAAACAAGAGTACATGCTTGGTATTGGCGGGGTAATGATGCTAAACAAACTGGGCATACAGCAAGACCTATACCACTGCAACGAAGGGCATGCGGCATTCCTTAACGTTCAGCGATTACTGGATTGCATAGAACAACAAGGAATGAATTTCGACGAAGCTATAGAAATTGTTCGGGCAACAGGGCTATACACAGTTCATACACCAGTCCCCGCAGGGCACGACTACTTCGACGAACAACTCTTAGGGCGCTACATGTCGCACCTCGCCCCCCGCTTAGGCTTATCGTGGGAAGAGTTTGTTGACTTAGGACGGGAAAACCCTGGAAGCCAAGATAAATTTTCCATGAGCGTTTTCGCCCTAAACACCTGCCAATGCGCAAATGGAGTTAGTTTATTGCACGGCCTCGTATCTCAAAAAATGTTTGCGCCCGTTTGGAAAGGGTTCTTCCCCGAAGAGTTGCATGTAGGGTACGTTACCAACGGTGTTCATTTACCAACATGGATGGCGCCAGAATGGAAGCAGTTTGTAACACAACATATAAATAGCAACATACTGGAGCACCAATCGGACGAAAAAGTATGGGATAAAATCCAAACCATCCCCAATGCCCATATCTGGGAAATCCGGAAGCAAATGAAAGAACGCTTTGTGCGCTTCATTAAAGAAAGCTACCAAAGCAACTGGTTGCGAAAAGGAGACCCCTCCAGCATCATGGACTTAATTGACCAAATAAACCCCAACTCGTTGCTCATTGGGTTTGGACGAAGGTTCGCAACCTACAAACGTGCACACCTTTTGTTTACGGACTTGGACAGGCTTTCCCAAATAGTAAACAACCCCAAATATCCGGTACAATTCATTTTCACAGGGAAAGCGCACCCTGCCGATGGAGGCGGACAAGGGCTAATTAAACACATCGTGGAAATTAGCAAACGCCCCGAGTTCCACGGGAAAATAATCTTCTTGGAGAATTACGATATCCGCGTTGCCCAACACCTAATTGCTGGAGTAGACATTTGGCTTAACACCCCTACCCGGCCTTTAGAAGCATCGGGAACGTCGGGCGAAAAAGCTCTTATGAACGGAGTGCTAAACTTCTCTGTTCTGGACGGTTGGTGGTACGAAGGGTATCGGGAAAATGCAGGGTGGGCATTAACCGAAAAACGCACCTACCAAAACCAATCGTTCCAAGACAAACTGGATGCAGCTACCATATACAAAACTTTAGAGGACGAAATAGTACCCCTCTATTTCGACAGAACAGAAAACCCCGACTTCTCCGAGAAATGGGTACAAATAATTAAAAACTCTATGAACTTAATTCTGCCTCATTACACCATGAAGCGAATGATAGATGATTACATAGAGAAATTCTACACCCCTCTCGCAGAACGCGCAAAAAAACTTACAGAAAACAACGCAGCTCGTATACATGAAATTGTTCAATGGAAAAACAATGTAGCCCAACATTGGAACAATTTAGAGGTGGTAGAGCTATCCCTTTCGGATAACTTAAAAGAACAAAACCACACCTTTGTTGTAGGCGAGGAAATAACCTTAAAGCTTGTAGTTGATGCCCATAACCTAAACAGCGACCTATGCGTTCAGCTACTTGAAGCTACAGAAAACGAAGAAACCAAAGAACTGAGCTTGGTTCATGCAGATAGCTTTGAACTTAATGCTACAGAAGGTTCTCGTAGAACCTATACCCTAACCCGAGTGGCAGACACCCCCGGAATACAAAAAATTGCTATCCGAATAATGCCAAACCATGAATTGCTACCACATCACATGGACTTTGCATACATGAAATGGATTGCGGTATATTAATTACAACACGAACCTAATCCCAAGGTGTGCCGAAACCCGTTTTTTGGCACACCTTTTTTTATTCAATATCGGAAGCAACCGCCACCCGATCCAAAACATTTTTCGGCCCCAAAGAGGGTTCCACAATTGCTCCTAATATTCCTCCCCCCCCCACAAATAACACCTCTCCCCCCACCCATCGTGCTGCCCAACGCAAAAAACGCCACTAATCCCCTCCTCCCCCTCCCAAAAAAACGGGGCACAAACTATCCCCCAATGGAGCGGTTTTATCACCTGCTGGGGGGGGGTAACAAAAGTAATACAATGGAGAAAACGAAAAACAAAGGAAGGGGAACAGAAAAAGGGGGGGTGTATCAAATATCTCGATTTTGACACACCCTCATAGGGGGCCTCAAGAAATAAGAAAAAAAATAAAACGGGACTATATCGGCAACTTTCGTTGAATATAGTCCCTTGTCCCTTTTATAGTGCAAGACGCAGGCTAACAGCCGAAGCTAATTATCTGGTGCTGGCACTTTGGTACTGCAAAGGTAGCCATTTCCCCTGAAATATCAAACTTTAATCTCAATGATTTTCCCAAACTGAGTGATAAGGCTGGCTACAATAGGATTGCCTTTGAATGTTTCAAACAAAAAACTCAATTCATCACTAAGGTCTTTTTGCCTATTCTTTGATATTTGACCAATAAGGTATAGGATTACATTAACTACCCCATAAAGATTGTGTCGCTCACCTATCGTAAGTTTCCCTGCGGGTCCTTTTGCAATAGATCGGCTGAGTGACATGTCAAATAGTACTCCGCCATGTGAGCAAATGTTCCTCGCAGATTGAATTACCCACAGATAACTTCTGAATACTTTTACATTTCTGACATTAAATGCCATTGCAATTTCCTCTTGCACAGCTTGGTTGCGGATTGCCTCAAATAATTTGATCACAGAGCCGAAAGTCATGAATTCAAGAGTTTTCCAAGCAGGTGCATACTTATCATTAATATGGAGTCTGTTTTTATGATGCCTTTTTATAACCTCCTGCCCATCTCTTAATTGCTTGTAGACCTTCTCTTCAAAACTCTGAGCATAAGATGTCGTCACAATTGCTGGATCCACAAACCAGGTAGGTGATTTCTTAAAGTGATTAGAACTAATATACACAACCTTTGTCCTAAAGTTTACCTCAATGCGATACAAGTATTTGAGAAGAATGTGTCTTAAATCATTGTCAAAGTAATACAGCTCAACAATGTGTTTTAATTCAGTTCCTCTCTTGTACATGTGATTTCTATTAGTCTTTGCTGGATAGCTTTCCTCAAAGGGAAAGCTATAAAAACCCAGTCTAAAGTATCCAATATCTAACAAGAGTTCTCTCGCCTTATCTCTAGAGCTGATATTTACCCCCCTACTTTCGAGAATCTTAATTTGCTCATCAATGGTAGTAGCTAATTTCATATGAAACACTAGATTTTTAATATCTGCAAATATAACTATAATAAAATTTGCTACCACTCTTCTCTCCTGCACAGCATCTCATCTATCTCATAACGGAGGAAGAGCAGGCGCCCATTGGCTTTGAGGTAGGATATTCGCTGTGCGGTCTTTGATTTCCATTTCTCGCATCAGCACCTCACAAAGCTCCTGATATGAGACCTTTGAAAATCAGAGGGGGGCCAAAACTCTTGCTAAGTTTTGGCCCCCCTTTTTTTACTAAAGGTGCTGGTGGCTTACCAAACTACTGCCCTATCCTCGGGAGCTAAATACATTGGGTCTCCAGGTTTCACATTAAATGCTTCATAGAAAGGTGCTATATTCTTTAATGCTTGGTTTACGCGGTATTCGCCAAGGCTATGAGGGTCTATTTTTGTTAAGCGTACAATCTCCTCGGGCCTAATATTTTGCCCCCATATACGCCCATATGCAATAAAGAATCGTTGTGCAGGCGTCCAGCCGTTAATAGGTTCAACCTCCTTATCCTTTAAGGTATTCATTAACGCTTGGTAGGAGATTAGTAACCCTCCTTGGTCGGCAATATTTTCGCCCAAAGTTAATCGGCCGTTAGCTTTCAGCCCTGGGGCAACCAAGATGTTACTGTATTGGTCGGCCAACTTATCGGAAGAGGCTTTAAACTGTTCAGCATCTTCATTGGTCCACCAGTTTGTCATATTTCCGTCCTTGTCGTATTGGCGCCCTTGGTCATCAAACCCGTGGGTTATTTCGTGCCCAATAACCACCCCTATTGCTCCGTAATTCACAGCATCATCGGCATCCATATTAAAGAATGGAGGTTGCAAGATAGCCGCGGGGAAACAAATTTCATTGGTGGTAGGATTGTAGTATGCATTTACGGTTTGCGGGTTCATCAGCCAGCGCGCTTTATCAACAGGCTTATGCAGGTCCGCCACGTTCTTATTGGTCCCGAACCTACTTATATTACGAATGTATGCATATAACGACTCTTTCGACACTTCTACAGCCGAGAAATCTTCCCACTTATCGGGGTAACCAATCTTCACGGTGAAGGTAGATAGTTTTTCCAATGCTTTCTGCTTGGTTGCTTCCGTCATCCAGGCTAAAGATTGTATGCGCTCCGATAATGTTTCCTTCAAGTTATCTATCATCGTAATCATGCGTTCCTTAGCTGCTGGCGGGAAGTGTTTTTCCACATAGGTACGCCCTACCACTTCTCCCAACAGGTTATCCACTAACGAAACGGCACTTTTCCAACGGGGTTTCATTTCTTTGGCACCACTCATTACCTTACCGTGGAAGTTAAAGGATTCTTGTCGGAAATCATCGCTCAAGTAAGGAGCGGCATCTTCAAGAGCGTAAGCCTTCAGGAGGGTTTTAATAGCATCCAGGTTTGTTGTTTGGAACCAAGAGTCGAACCGTTTTGTAAAATTGTACTGACTAATATTCACCTCCGAGAAAGCACCTGGCTCTAACCCTTTTCGGCTTGCAAAATAGGCCTTATAGGGGAAGGAGAAGTTACTGTATAAATGGGTAGTATCTACTTTATTGTAGTTATACTCCGAGTCCCTCATTTCCTCCTTTGTATAGAGGATTTTGGACAAACTTTCCTCCACATCATAAGTCTGTTGGGCTAAGTTTTTTGCCTCTTCGTCAGGCACACCAGCCAGCACAAACAAGTTAGCAATATACAGGCGGTAAGCCTCTTGTTGCCGAGCAAAGTCCGCCCCATCGGCATAATAATCTTGGTCGCCCATGATAAGCGAGGGTTGTACAATTGAAAGGATGTTGGTATCGCTCTTTTTTTCGTCGGCACCTACATAGGTGATAACCAAATGGTCATCGCCCTCGTTTGCGCTTTCTGCCAAATACTGCACTAATTGGTTCTTATCCTGTATAGCATCTATCCTGGCAAGCAGCGGCAATACGGGTGCGGCACCTTGTGCATTTAAGGTAGCACTATCCATAGCCATTTCGTACAATAGTCGGGCCTTTTCCTTATCGCTTCCAGCAGGAGCGTCGGCGAGTTCATATTGCAGGATATGCTTGGTGATGCTTAAGGAGGAGTCGCGCAGAATGTCGAAAGAGCCATACCGGCTATACTCATCCTTTAATGGGTTTGCGGTCATCCACCCACCATTACAATACCTGTAGAAGTCGTCCTGTGGCCTAATATCTGTTGCCATAGCGGTAGTATCTATGGCAGGGACAACAGTGTGGTCTGCTTGGTTTGTTTGTTTTTGGTCGCAAGCGGTAAATACGCTGGTGGTAAGCGTAAAGAGTCCTAAAAGGTAATATGCTTTATTCATAACTCGTATTTACTTTTTATAGCGTTCTTGTAAGGTTTCTATCATGTCCTTACTCATAGTATTCAGGTCATACTCTGGGTTCCAATCCCACTCTTGTCGGGCACAGGTATCGTCCAAAGAGTTTGGCCACGACTCCGCTATCCCTTGGCGTAGCTCGTCCACCTCATAAGTCATTGTAAACGAAGGTATGTAGTTACGTACACTTGCGGCTATCTCTTCGGGGTCGAAGGACATAGCTGTTATGTTAAACGAATTACGGTGCACCAGCCTATCCGGGTTGGCTTCCATTAACTGTACCATTGCTCGCAAAGCATCGGGCATATACATCATATCCATGTAGGTCCCGGCCTTTATAGGGCATACAAAACGGCCTTCTTGTACAGCCTTGTAGTAAATATCCACAGCATAGTCCGTTGTTCCGCCTCCGGGCAAAGCAACGTTGGATATCAAACCTGGGAAGCGTACCGAGCGGGTATCTACCCCAAAACGCTTATAGTAATAATCACTTAACAACTCACCAGCAACCTTTGTAACCCCGTACATAGTTTTAGGGCGCTGAATGGTATCCTGTGGTGTTTTATCCTTAGGGGTATTTTCGCCAAAGGCACCAATGGAGCTGGGGGTAAAAACAGCGCAGCTGCGTTCGCGTGCCACCTCTAAGGTGTTGAACAAGCCCCCAAGGCCTATATGCCAAGCCAACTGCGGTTTGGCCTCGGCTACTGCCGAGAGTAATGCTGCAAGGTTATATATGGTGTCTATATCATACTTAGCCACCACATCTGCTATTTGTTGTGCATTGGTGATGTCTACTACTTCGGCCGGGCCGCTTTCCAACAAGTCGCCCGTAGGAGCAGCCGAAGGGATATACCCTGCCACTACATTCCCTGGGTACAAGGACCGAAGGTACATGGTAAGCTCCGAACCAATCTGACCCGTAGAGCCAATGATTAGAATATTCTTCATAAAGGGGATATAAATTGTTAGGTTAAAAAAACAACAATAAAGCTCCAGTGCTTACTTGGTTCGGTCGCTGGGGCTGTAATACATTTACATATTAGGGTGTTTTATTCCCTCGCGCAAAATTTGGTAAGGGTGTTGTGTGCAATCTATAATGGCAGAAGGAACGGAGCCGCCCATACCACTATCTATCACCAAATCCACATGCTTATCCCACAACTCGTGGATAAGTTCGGGGTGGTATTCATAAGCTTCATCTAAAGGCTCATCCTTACGTGGTAGGGAAAAGCCTGTAAGAGGGGAACCGTAATACTCAATTAGCGATATTGGAAGCGGGTGCTGGGGGATGCGTATACCAACCTCCTTACGACCTTTATAGATGCGTGGAAGAGCCGACCCTACTGGCAAAATAAAAGTAAAGGGACCAGGCGTGTTTTCTTTAAGGAGTTGGAAGGCCTTGTCGTCTATTTTAGCATAAGTACTTGCCTGTGCAATGTTGGCACACACAACAGAGAATCGGCTCTTATTGGGGTCTATTCCCTTAAGGTTAGCTAACCGCTCCAATGCTTTAATATTAAGGGCATCGCAGCCTATGCTATACACGGTGTCGGTAGGATATATGATTATTCCTCCATCTCTTAACACCTCTTCCACCAATTTTAGTCCTTGGGCCGACAGTGTTCCTTCAAAAGCTTTTACAATCATATTCTTTAGGTATTTACGCTCCTATTAAAAATACCGTTGGCTGTTTGTGTAACAGGGGCTTAGGTAATTGTTTCCAGGTTTTAACTGTATGTACCAATATTTGTTCGTTAGCACAAGTTAAGTTGGTTGCCACCCCTATCCTTAATGTTGGGGGCAAGGTATCTATTAGTTCCTGCAGCAACTTATCGTTACGGTAAGGGGTTTCTATAAAAATTTGAGTTTCGCCTTGGCGTGCTCTCAAAAGCAGTTGGTCTAAGAGTTTTCGCCTGTTACCTGCCTCCAATGGCAAATAGCCTTGAAAACAAAAACGTTGCCCATTTAAGCCCGAAGCCATTAGAGCCAGAAGTATAGAGGAAGGGCCTACCAGGGGCACAACGGGCACGTCTATTTCATGCACACTCCTAACAAGGTTACTACCGGGGTCGGCCACAGCGGGGCACCCTGCTTCGGACATTAACCCAACATCCACTCCCAATCGTAAACGCTCCAAGGCTTCTGCGGGGAATGCGTAGTTGTCGTGTTTATCTATTTCAAAAAACTCAAGGTTGGCAATAACAGCCTCGGGGCATATTTTTTTTATACAACGCCGTGCCGTTTTTATATTCTCCACCACAAAGCAAGAGAGCCTACGCATCACCGCTATGTTATAGGGGGGTAAGTAACGCTCCACTTCTGTATCCCCTAACATAACAGGTAACAGGAACAACGAGCCTAAACAGTTGGTGGTCATAAATTATACAAGTGGCGAAGTGCGGAGGTTAAATCGGGATAACAAAATTGGAATCCTGCTTTTACAATCCGGTCCGAAGAAACCTTATAGCCTTTCAAAACCATATCTGCAGCTTCCTGAAGATACCTGCGGATAAGCAGCCCTGGCACTTTCACCTTATTTACCACGCCACTTCTCAGGTAGGCTAACGTAGAAACTATGCGTTCGTACGTAGCGTAATCCGGAGCAACAGCGTTATATACCCCCACCACATGAGGGTGCGCAACCATAAACTCCAACATCCTACACAAGTCGCTTATATGAATCCATGGTAAAAACTGCTTTCCCGAGCCAAATATAGGAGCAATCCCCCACTTGGTGCCTATGGCCATTTTGGGGAGGATTCCGGCATGGTGGGCAAATACCATTCCGAAGCGGGCAATACACACCCTATCGGCTAAATGTTCGGCATGGAGTAGGTAAGCCTCCTCCTCCCATGCTTTGCACACCTCGGCTAAAAAGTCGGTACCGGAAGGCGAGCCTTCATGCAGCACTCCTGGGAGGCTTTGCGAGCCATAGATGCCCGTTGCCGAAGCCGAGATAAAGGTACGCACCCGCAAGTTATAATTCATTAAGGTCCGGCCCAGTAGGGCTGTAGCTCCCGCCCTGCTGGTAATAATCTCGTCGCGGTAACGAGGAGTCCAGCGGTGGTCGGCTAATCGGGCACCAGAAAGGTGGATAATATGGTCTACATCCTGCAGAGCATCGGGGTCTATACCTCCTTGCTGAGGGTCCCAATAATACTCATTGGCCTCCTCGGGGCGTCGGCTGTAAAACCGTATATTGTATTTGTCTTTATATCGGTACTCGAAAAGGCGGGCTATCATTCCCTCGGCACCTGTTATCAGGATAGTTTCCATATAACTAATATTACGAACCTTTGCTCGGCATGTGCGTCCTAAAGTAGCACGCTTACAGTAGCCAATGCGTTTACAGCATTTATATTTGGGAGTAAAGATAAGTATTTTGCCCTCACTGTAACACCTCTGGCTAAAAATATTCGGGGTTAGCAACGCAGCTCACTAAAATCAACCAGTAAGCCATCGGAAGCGGCAAGGGTATTAGGGAAAACCAACTGGCACTCGGCTTGGAGCATTTTCACCGCATCGTGAGTCATATACCGAGCCGAATAGTGGCCTATGAGCAAGTGCTTTACTTTTGCCAAAACGGCTATTTGTGCTGCTTGTAAGGTTGTGGAGTGGTAGGTTTGCTTTGCCCGCTCTTGCATATCCTGGGCAAAAGTGGTTTCGTGATACAACAGGTCCACTCCCTCTATGTAAGGAACTATCGAAGGGGTATAGGCTGTATCCGAACAAAAAGCATAGCTATAAGGCTCTCGGGCGGGGTGCGTTAAGTCCTTATGGGGAACAACAGTGCCGTCGGGCTTAACAAAATCCTCTCCTTGCTTAATCCTATTAAAGTAGGAAACTGGCACACCGTGAAAATCGGCCGAGGCCCGGTCCAAATGAGGCAGCAAGGCACGTTCCCTAAATATATAACCTACAGTAGGAACACGGTGATGCAGTGGCACTGTATTAATTTGGACCGACTTGTCTTCGTATATAAGCTCGGAGCTGGTGTGGCTTACCTCGTGGACAATAATCCTGTCGGTATCATCGGTACAAAATAGCTCTACAATCATTCTTACCAACTTGGCAGTTCCTATGGGGCCATAAATATGTACAGGGTGAGTAAAGCCGTGCAAACTCATAGTACTTAATAATCCTGGTAGCCCCAAACAGTGGTCTCCGTGCAGGTGACTTAAAAATATCCTATGCAAATTAGCGTACGACACCCCGTACTTAATCATTTGGCGTTGCGCTCCCTCACCGCAGTCTACCATAAAGGTTTTTCCCCGCAGGTGTATCGTTTGGCAAGTAGGCGCAAACCTTAAGGTGGGCTTAGCAGAGGCGCATCCCAGGACACGCACGTACATACATTCATTTTGAAGAACAGGGTGAAAAGGCATAGTATATATTGTGTTTATAGGGCGGACGTAACAATCCCATATATTTCACGAGCAACAGCTTGTACTTGTTCCTCGGTAATCAGTTCACCAACTATAACGCGGTGGTGGGCTTGGCTATAATAGGAATGCCTTTGCTGGCGGGCCTCCTCCAAATATGTCTTAATTTGCAGCTTGCTCATTTTGGCAACCAATGGACGGGTATCCTTAACTATAAAAAGGCGTTGGGCCAATACCTCTAACGGAGAATCCAAGTAAACAACTTGGCCATGTTGCAACATAAGCATCATATTGCAACCATAGCAAGGCAGGCCTCCGCCCGTAGCTACTACAACACTGGTTAAGGGCAGGAGTTTTTCCAAAAGCTCGGTCTCAAGGCGTCGGAAGGTATCCTGGCCAAGGGAGGTAAAAATAGCGGCAATACTATTGTCCTGTTCCTGCTCTATTTGGGCATCGGTATCCACAAAGCTATACCCTAACATACCCGCCAATACTTTTCCTATGGTTGTTTTGCCAACCCCCGAAAGCCCTACTAAAAACAAAGGCCTATGTTGTACCATTAGCTCTCTTTTATGCATAAAAGTCATCTCAATACTTAAATTATTGAGATGACTTTAACTATATCTTATACTCTAAAAGCGTTAGCTTATGCGTAAAGTACGCCCAACACGCAAGGTTGTGCGGGTACTTATACCATTGAGTTTACAAATAGTGGCCACGCTAACACCGTACTTGGAGGCAATGGTGGATAGGCTTTCGCCCTTGCGTATCTTGTGTGTTTTAAGGGCAGCTCCGGCTTTTCCTTTAGCTACTACCCTACCCCCATGGTTACCAGTGGTAGCGGTGGTAGCCTTAACCCCCATTTTGTGGCGTAAAAACACATACTGGTCGCTTAAAGGGATACCTTTATTAAAGTCTATGATAGTTTCTGGGTTAATAGCGATACCCAGGAATCGGGTTTCGAAATGCAAGTGAGGCCCTGTTGAACGCCCCGTATTACCACCCAACGCAATGGGGTCGCCAGCCTTTACAATTTGGTCGGGCTTAACCAAGGAGCGCGACAAATGTCCGTAAATAGTTTCCAACCCGTTAGGGTGTCGCATCACCACATAATGGCCGTAGCCCCGGCGTTCAAAGGCGACCATTCTAATACGCCCGTCAAAAGCGGCTCTTACAGTATCGCCAATAGCCAATTTAAGGTCCACACCATAGTGCATCCTGCCAAACCTGCGCCTATACCCATAATGAGAATTTACCCTACGAATATCGCCTAAGGGATACGAAAACTGGGTACAGTCTATATGAAAGGTGTCCGGCACAGCTACCGAGCTTCCACCAACAAATGGGTTTACCGATGAAGTATGCCAAGAATCCCGCCCATATACCTCTATTGCGGGGTACATAAGCTCCTCTTTGCTAAGCTCCTCCGATATATTACGTGCTATCTCCTTGTTTAGTTCATCTGCACGTTTCTTATCTTTTAATTTCACATTATCGGCCAGCAAAGTGGTATCGGCCTTTTGCGAAAATATGGACTTAAGCACTACGTTTTGGGATTGCCGAACGGGTTCCGAGGGTACTTTTGCAACTTGTGCAGGTAGCGTCCACGAAAACAGCGAAAGCAGTCCTCCTATAAATAAAGAGCGGTTTAATAGCATTCTGAAACTTATATTTTGCCTTAGTTCCCCTTCTGTTTCTCGGGCCCCAAAAGGCAGCACAAAAACTTTTGTACGGTGTATTATAGGTAAGAAGGTTGCACCAACGCGAATTTTTTATGGTTACGAATATACAGAAACAGCACACTCCAACCAAAACTGTGTTTACATTTTTGCACTTTTCCCCCTTTGCCGTGCCATCTTTTCAAAGAAGAGGGAAATGCACTATACATCCCTATTCCAGGCAAATAAAAGGAGGAGTATGGCAACACGCGGGCAACAAGAATGTTACGTTTAATTAACTAACAACCCCACAAAAAAACAGCCACTTCTTACCAAACAGGCTAAAGTGTATGGGTTGCAGAAACCACTACTTGCTGAACGGTTGCATGCGAAGGCAGGTAGGCAGCAAAAGCCTTCCCCTTAGTTTTTAGCTCCGAAGGTGTGCCTGTGGTGAGTAACACCAAGGAGGCATCTTTATTCAAACGGCGCTCCATTTCGGGATGCCGTTCCAAATAATTGGTTAACGACGTTGCCACGATATCCCCTTGGGATAGCAACCTAATACCGGCTGGCACCACCTGCTTTAACAGGGGTAAAAGGATAGGATAGTGTGTACAGCCCAGCAAAAGGGTATCTATATCCTGGCATTGGGACAGCAACCTATCCATATCTCGTTTTAGGAAATACATTGTACCTGCGTGCGGCTCAACTTCGTGGTTTTCCACTAACGGCACCCACATGGGGCAAGCCTGCTGAAAAACTTGGATATGGGGGTGTAGGTGGGCTATTTCCATGGGATAGGAGCCCGACTGCACCGTACCATTTGTACCAACAATACCCACCTTTCCTGTAACAGTGTAACCCGATAGCGCCTCTACTGTTGGCCTAATAACGCCTAAAATACGCCTTGTGGAGTCCTTACTCTTTGGCAGGTCCACCTGTTGTAAGGTGCGCAATGCCCTTGCCGAGGCAGTGTTACAAGCCAATATTACCAAAGGGCACCCTTGTTCAAAAAGGTAATGCACACACTCCCGGGTGTATTGGTATATTGTTTCAAAAGAGTGCGAGCCATAGGGAGCCCGGGCATTATCGCCTAAATATACGTAACTGTATTCTGGCAGTTGTTCACGCAAAGCTTTGAGTACGGTAAAGCCGCCTAACCCAGAGTCAAAAACACCTATTGCCCCCATAGCCTCCAAGTGGTTAGCCTATTATTATAGTTTTCCCAAATGGTACAAAAGCCAGCTTTGCCAACTTAAAGTGGCGTGTTCCCCATGGGATTCCTATAATGGTAACACATAAAAACAGCCCCACAAGAAGATGCTCAACTGCCGTCCAAAAGCCAGTGAAAATTATCCACAGGATGTTGGCAACAAAACCTAATGCGGCGTTGGACGAAGGGTTATTTGTAATCTTAGCACCAAAGGGGAATAGGGCCAGCTTAGCCAACTTAAATGCCTGCAAACCAAAGGGTATTCCTATAATGGTAATACACCAAAGAACACCAAAAAAGGCATAGGTAAGGGCAATAACAAACCCACCACATAGCCACCAAATAAGGTTCATTAATAACGATACGGTTCCCATTTTTTTGTGGTAAAGGTAATAAATATCGGTTAATTACCTATTTTCCTTCTTGTATCTAAAAAAAAAGGGACCACTGTCCATTTCTGGAGTGGTCCCTTTTCTTTTATTCGGAGTTAATCTTTTCCAGCTAAGTTATTAGTTGTTAGCTTTCATGATAACAACACGGTTCCAAGCGTTTTCAGCGTAAGGTTGTTCGTCGGAACCTTTCCAGTCGATAGTGATTAGTTCAGAAGGCACACCGTACTTGTCAACAAGGATACGAGCAACTTCCTTAGCACGTTTTTCAGAAAGAGACATGTTGTAAGCAGAGCTACCAGTCTTTTCATCGGCGTAACCTACCACCTTGATAGGAGTTTTGTTGGTTTTAACGAATTCGGCAGTGTTGAATACGTTAATTAGTTGGTTCTTGTCAACTACAGCGCTGTTCAAACGGAAGTAAACAACGTTATCCAGGATAGAGTTAACAACAGTTTGAGCTACTTCAGGGCAGTCGGGGCAGCTAACAGGACGCTTGCTGAGTTCAGCGTTTTCAGCACGTAGCGTGTTGATTTGGCTGTTCAGGTCGTTCAACAGAGCGTAGTCCATAGGTTCGATAACTTCCCAGTCGGTACGACCAGCATCGAAGGTAAGACCAGCTTTCAGCTGACCCATAAGTTCAATGGGTTTGTGTTCCAAAGCCTCTACGTTGTTCAGGAATTTACCAAACACTACAGAAGGAGCAATGTTTAAGGAAACTCTTTTACCCAAACGGAAGTCCACAGAAGCACCAAGGTTACCGGTAACAGTGTGAAGGAAGTTAGCTTTCTTCAGGTAAGCGTCGGTAGCAGCCTTGTCGGCAAACAACATTTGGCTTGCGCCATAACCCACACCTAAGAAAGGTTTGATAGAGAACACACGTTGAGCGTTGTATACGCCAAAGTAGTTCATCATGTCAAAGATAAAGTCGAAGTGAGGGTTCAGGTTGTGAGCACGTAGGTACTTACCGTTTTGTTTGTCGTAGTAGTTGTTGGTCATCCAGTTCCAGTCGATCATCAAACGGGTACCGAAGTAAGGGTTGTGCCACTTACCAATACCTAAACCGGCAGAGTAACCCAAACGGTCTACAAAAGAAGGGTTGCCCAACATTTTAGCAGAGGAAAAGCCCTGCAGGATGTTAGTACCACCTTGTAGCTGGATAAACCAGTTGTCCGAGGCACTGTTTTTCTTAAAGCTGACATTTTTTGCAGGCTCTGTCTGTGCGTAATCGCTAGACGTTACTTCCTGAGCGGTAGCAGAAACTGCTACTACGCTGGCAAGTGATAGAGCTAGAAATCTTAGATTCATAATACAGTCAATTTTGATTCAACAATATATAGTTTTCGCGATCCGATTCTGTTTCGCAAAAGCGAAATACGCAACAAATATAGACATAAACTTGTAATCAAAGGCTTTTCTTGGGGTTTTTAGCCACTTTTTTGGGGGATGTTTTGCTTAAAAGTGGTTTTTCAGCCCTGGAGAAGCTGCTTTAAGTAGTCCGAGTAGAGGCTTTTCCCCATGCGGATAATAGCTTTTTCCAGGGTGGTTTGATTTATCCACCCTTGTCGCCAAGCAATTTCTTCCAGGCAGGCTATTTTTAGGCCTTGCCGTTCCTCTATTACCCTAACGAAGTCGCCAGCTTCGTAAAGGGAGCGGAAGGTGCCGGTATCCAACCAGGCAAAACCGCGGCCAAAAGGCTGAACACGCAGGGAGCCTTGTTTAAGGTATTGTTCGTTTACCGAGGTTATTTCCAGTTCGCCACGCGCAGAGGGCTGCACTTGGGCAGCCACATCGGCAGCATGGGGCGGGTAAAAATAAAGGCCTACCACAGCGTAATTACTTTTGGGGTTCTGGGGTTTTTCCTCGATGGAGATGGCTTGGTGCTGAGCATCGAACTCCACCACGCCATACCTTTCGGGGTCTTTCACATAAGCAGAAAACACCACGGCAACCCCATTTGTTTCCACGTTGTTCCGGGCTTTGGCAAGCATGGCAGTAAAGGACTGGCCGTAAAAGATATTATCGCCAAGCACAAGGCATACGGTATCCTCCCCCACGAAATCGCGCCCTATAAGCAATGCTTGTGCTATACCTTGGGGTTTTTCTTGTACCGCATAGGCGATGCTAATTCCCCACTGGCTACCATCCTCGAGGAGGGACTGAAACAGGGGGGCATCTTCTTGCGTAGTTATAACCAAGACCTCACGAATTCCGGCAAGCATAAGAACCGAAAGCGGATAATAAATCATCGGCTTATCGTACACGGGTAGCAGTTGCTTGGTAAAAGCTTTGGTTACGGGGTACAGCCTGCTCCCGGTTCCTCCTGCCAGCACAATACCTTTCATACCTTAATTATGCGATATTTGGGCGGGGGGTTACTTTTTGTACTCGGAGAAGTCCACGCCTTTCATTGAGCCGGTTTCCAGGAATTGCCTGTGGAAGGCATAGCAAGCACCTAAGTGGTGTGGGGTGTGCCCCTTAACGCCTAAGTTTAAATATTCTCTCAAGGACGCCTTATAGTCGGGGTGCACACAATTTTCTATTATACACTCGGCGCGTTCCCGCGGCGATTTACCACGGAGGTCGGCAATACCATACTCCGATATAATGATTTTCACCGAGTGTTCATTATGGTCCACGTGAGAAACGAAAGGTACAAAAGCACTAATAGCACCGTCTTTTGCAGTGGAGGGGGTAGTGAAGATAGAGATGTAGGCAGCCCGGGTAAAGTCGCCAGAGCCTCCAATACCGTTCATCATCTTGGTACCCATCACGTGGGTAGAGTTGATGTTACCAAAGATGTCGGCTTCTATAGCCGTGTTAATGCTAATTATACCCAACCTACGAACCACCTCGGGGTTGTTGGAGTATTCTTGCGGACGAAGCACTAATTTATCCTTAAAGAAGTCCAGGTCCTTATATATTTCCAGTATCATTTCCCGCGATACAGTTAAGGAGCAACCGCTGGCAAATTTAATTTTACCCTTTCGCATCAGCCCAATCACGGCATCCTGAATCACCTCTGTATAAACTTCAAAGGCGGGGATGTCGGGGTTATCCCCCATAGCGCCCAGTACAGCATTGGCCACATTTCCAACACCGCTTTGTATGGGTAAGAATGAGCCAGGTATACGCCCAGCCTTCATTTCGCCTACCAAAAACTTAGCCACATTGGCACCAATAGCCAAAGTAACGTCGTCCAAGGGTGCAAAGCCGCCATCGTCGTTAGGCTCGGAGGTTTTAACTACTGCTACAATTTTAGCGGGGTCCACCTCCACGTAAGGTTTTCCCACGCGGTCCCTAACGTTAGTTATGGCAATAGGTTTACGGCAAGGAGGATCTTCTGGTTCACATATATCATGGATACCCCTTATTTCTTTCGGGTGACGGTCGTTTAGCTCTACAATTATTTTTTCTGCTTGCGAGCATATAGTAGGCAGAATACCCACGGCTGTGGTTGGCACTATATGTCCATCGTCGGTAACATCGGCAGCTTCTACAATAGCGTAATTAAGTTTGGCAAAGAAGCCATAGCGTATTTCCTGTGCTTCTATGGACAAATGGAGGTCGGCATACGAAAGGTCGTTAGCGTTAATAGCGTTACGCATATCCTTGTTTGTTTGGTAGGGGTAACGCACTTTTATAGCTTTAGCACGTGTTAGTTCACCGTCTATACGGTCGCCTGTTGAGGCACCTGTAAACACGCCCACCTTAAAAGGGCGGCCCGCCTCATGCTCCTTTACAGCCTTAGCGGCTATTGCTTTGGAGACTACCTTAGGACACCCGGCGTGGGTAAAACCACTGAAACCGAGGTTGTCGCCATCCTGAATTAATTCAGCAGCTTGCTCTGCAGTTAAATAGTTATAAGCCATGTCTTATTTCTTTTTTGGTTTATTCAGCTATGCCATATAGGCGAACTATACTTAGGGCAAATGTAATGAAAGATTCGGTTACTACACCTCCCCGTTACCATTTTCAGCAGGCTTTGCTACAAAACCTTACGCTTAAAGGCTTGCTGCCTGGACTAATATTATTGTGGCAGACAGGAGTAGGCCTCGTGCCCTTGCAGACTTTTAAGGGGTAAGAGCTTTCCCCCTTCTCCCTATTTTCTGGAAAAAATGGAGGGGTGATTGGGAGGGAATTTTGGGAGCTGAAATTGCCCCTGAAAATAGAATGAAAATTGGGGTAAAAAAACACCCCAAAATCGGGGTGAAAAAACAACCGTTTTTGGGGCAAAAAAAATGGAGCAAAAAAGGGGCAAAAAAAGGCGTTTTGGGGGGATGAAATGCCGACCGCCCGCAATCCCTTTATTGGAGCGGGTTTGCGAAGAGTGTTAAAAGTCGTGTAAAAATAACTGCGCTTTCTTTTTCAACAAACTGCGCTTTTCGTTACGACAAACTGCGCTTTCTTTTTTGAAGGACTCCGCAGATGTTTTTTTGCCCCCCTCCCAAAAGTCAAAAAAAATGCCCCGAAAATCCGCCCCATTTTTCACCCAAAACGCACTCTAATTTTACCCCCAAAATTCCCTTGTTTTCTTCCCCAAAGTTTGTACCCAAAGTTTGCCCTAATTAGGGGATAAGGTGCAAGACCGACAGTTATGCTTAACGTGGGTTGAAATAAAAAACCGAGCAGGAGGGCAACGGGCTGTGTTCCTCCTACTCGGTTAAGTATAAATAGGGCTATTTGTTTACCAGTTTTTTAGTCCTTTATGTGTTTGGGTGGCGTTTAAAGGGCGCAGGACCATAGCGTACCCACCCCCTACGGCAGCTTTAATGTTCAGCACTGTTTTGTTGGTGACAATGCCTTGGGTAATCTTATAATCTTGGGGGGCTAAGTTCCAATGGGCGTTGGGGCCGTCGGCATATAAGGTGGCTACATACTTTTGTCCGTTGGGCAGGAAGTCCAGGGGGAGCCGAGAGTTGTGTCCGTCGTAGCCTGCGGTACAACCTACAAACCAGTTTTGGGTTCCTTTTTGTCGGCGTGCTATGGTTATATATTCTCCTGGTTCGGCTTCCAAATAGCGAGTTTCGTCCCATTCCACTGGCACCTCTCGGATAAACTGGAAGGCGTCGGGGTGTTTTGCGTAGTTTTCGGGCAGGTCGGCAGCCATTTGTACGGGGCTGTACATGGTAACGTACAAAGCTAACTGGCGCGCAATTGTAGTACGAGCCCGGGAAGTGTTGGAGGGGTTTACTTTACTTATATCGGTTTCGAAGATGCCAGGAGTATAGTCCATAGGCCCACCCACAAGGCGGGTGAAGGGCAGTATTGTAGTGTGGTTGACATTGTTTCCGCCAAAGGCTTCGAACTCTGTTCCTCGGGCCGACTCGTTAGCCATAAGGTTAGGGTAGGTTCGGCACAAGCCCGTAGGGCGAACGGCTTCGTGGGCAAACACACAGAGTTTGCGTTTTGCGGCTTCTTGTACAGCATACAAGTAATGACCAACCATCCACTGACCAGAGTGGTGTTCACCACGGGGGATAATATCTCCTACATATCCGCTCTTTACTGCCGGATACCCATGGCGCACCATAAAGTCGTAAGCTTGCGGGAGGTGTCGTTCGTAGTTTAACACGGAGGAGCTGGTTTCATGGTGCATAATTAGGGCAATGCCTTTGCTGGCAGCATATTGGTGAAGTTCCTCTACGTTAAAGTCGGGATACGGGGTTAGGTAGTCGTAGTTATAATCCTTGTAAGGTTGTGTTTCTTCCCATCCTATATTCCAGCCCTCTGCTAAAACAGCTTGTAGGCCGTTGTTTGCCGCGAAGTCTATATATTTTTTTACATTTTCTGTTGTGGCGGCGTGGTTGCCATGCGGGGTTAGTTTGGCGTAGTTGGTTTCGCCAATTTTCACATTTACAATGTCGTTAGTATAGCTCCAGGACTTTTTCCCAGTAATCATTTCCCACCATACGCCACAGTATTTCATGGGTCGTATCCAAGATGTATCTTGTATTTTGCAGGGTTCGTTAAGGTTAAGTGTTACGCGGGATGCTAATATGTCTCGGGCATCGTTGCTTACCAGTATAGTACGCCAGGGAGTAACACTTCCGCTTTGCATGTAGCCTTTGTATCCGCGGGCATCTGGGGTTAAATGCGAGTGTAGTACCCATGTTTTGGCATCTAAGTCCAGGTGCATACAGGAGTAGTTTACTAAGGCGGCTTCGTGTATGTGGTAATACACTCCTTGTGGGCTTTTTAGTAACAGGGGCGTTTGCAGTGTGTGGTCCGATATTGGTGTTTGGGAGGAGTTTGGGGTTATGGCCTTGGGCATTAGCTCTTGTACTTCGCTTAGCAAGGAGGTTGTATAGTCGTACTCTTGGGTATCATAGTCGCCCGGAATCCAAAAAGCCAGTAAGTCGCCAGGGAGAGCAAACTCCGATAGTTCTTCTTTTATATAAAAGCGAGCCAAGGCGTTTTGCTGGGGGAACTCATACCTAAACCCTAAGCCCGAGTTAAAGAGCCTGAACCTTAGGCGTAAGGTGCGTTTTTGTTGTTGCTGTTGAAGTAAAACGGAAAGTTCATTGTGGTGGTCTTGGATGTTGCTTTCTTCGCCCCACACAGGTTGCCATGTGGTGTTTACGCTATCCCTTTTTACCGAGAGGATGTTAAAGCCCGTGGCGTAGTTGGCGTATTGTTCATCCGTATGGCGGTTTTTCTCGGCCTCGTTCCATAGGTAAGATGTACGCATAGGGGCTAAGTAGGTAAGCTGGAAGCCTAAGCGGCTTGGGCGGATAACCTGTTGCCCTTTGTACCATAGTTCGTACTGGGGGCGTCCTTGTTGGTCCAACCGGAAAAGCATTTTAAGTTGCCGGTTAGGAGAGTACAACTCGTACACGGGCTTTTCCTTTGCTTCGGCCACGGCAAAAGCAAAGAGGTAAAGCAAGAAGAAGAGCCATGTGATTTTTAGTTTCATAGCAAAAAAACATTGGGGTTATATTTATGGGAACTAATAGTTAGTACATGTTATAGCAAAAAAAAAGGTTGTCTCACGACAACCAATCTTCCATTGTTAACCTTAAATCTAATACCATGAAAAACACGCCACAAAGTTATAGAGCTTATATGGGTTTTCCAAGAAGCCCAAGGTTGTGTGCGCCATTTTTCCGTTTATTTAACTATATAACGAGCATTAAAAGGCAGTTACGGAAGTTAGGCGGCCTTCTTCCATGTAACTGTAGTAGCCGGTGTTGGTGAATATGAGGTGGTCGGCCAGTGTTATATCTATACATTTGCAGGCATCCCGAAGTTTTGCAGTCAGGTTGTCGTCGGGGCGGCTAGGAGATAATGAGCCAGCCGGGTGGTTATGAACCAAAATAACCGATACTGCCGATAAGGAGAGAGCCGTGCGGAGAATAACCCGAATATCTACTACCGACTCCTGCAAGCCCCCCTCTGCAATTTTATTACATTGTATTACGTTGTTCCGGGTGCTTAAACTTATCAGCCACACTTCTTCTTTTGTGAGGCCTTGCATGATAGGCAGCATTAGGTTATACACATCTTTGGGGCATGTGATGCTTTTTATATTGCTGCCATTCCTACTGCGTTCCGAGTGTAGCCGGACGCCTAATTCGAATGCTGCCATTAGGGTCATGGCTTTCACAGGGCCCATACCAACGGCCTTAGGTTTGTAGTTAGAGCTTTCGAGTTTCCTGTACAAGGTATCCAGGGAGTCGTTGGACTCATTTAATAAGGAATGAGATAAGTCTATAACATTAAGCTCTTTTGTTCCGGAACGCAATAGGATAGCCAGCAAGTCGACATTGGAAAGGTTCTTTATTCCATTTCTTATTAAACGTTCACGAGGGCGAGCCTCATTGTGCATTTCCTTTACCCGGAAGGTGGACTTTATTGCCGATTTAGGGGCGGTGTCGGATGGCATTGCAGTGGGAGGAGGAATGGGCGGTTAGTTCGTATACTCGTCGCCTATTGTAGAGGCGGCTAATAACAGTTGCTTCAGCTTTTGCTCGTCGCCTTTTCGGCATATCATCAGCACATTACCTTTTTTTACAACAATAACATCGTTAACGCCTTGCACTGCTACTAATAAGGATGGGTCGTCGGAGACTAACATGTTTGCAGTAGCGTCGTTAAAGGCGGACTTTACACCTATTGTAACGTTGTTGTTGTCATCTTTCTCGGCCAAGTTGTACACGGCACTCCAGGTACCTAAGTCGGCCCACCCCACATCGCATAATAGCATACTTACGGGCTGCACTTTTTCCATTACGCCATAGTCGAAGGAGATATTGGGGCAATAAGGATACTGCTCCTGCAGGTAGGCTCGCTCTTGTGGGGTAGCATATTTATCGGGTGCATGGCATAAGCGTTCGGCAACCTCGGGCAAATATTTTTCAAATGCTTGAATCATACACTGGGCCGTGGCAAAGAATAGCCCCGAGTTCCAAAAGAACTCGCCACTTTCCACCAGCACCTTCGCCATTTCTTTATTCGGTTTTTCCGTAAATGTTTTTACGGGATAAAACCTGCGGTCCGGTATTGGGAGTTCTTTCTCCTCATCTATTCCCCCTCCAACCTGAATATAACCGTAACCGGTTTCGGGGTGGGTAGGCCGAATACCTAAGGTTACCATTTGCCCGGTACGTTCGGCCTCTGCCAACGCCTTCTGGATAGCCTCGTTAAATACCGTTGGTTTTTGCACCAAGTGGTCGCTGGGGGCATATACTATTGTTGCTTTAGGATTTAGTGCATGTATATGCATGGTGGCGTACGCAATTGCACAAGCGGTATTGCGCATACTGGGCTCGGGGAGAACCTGGGAAAGGGATATGCCAGGCAGTTGCTCTAACACCAGGTCCGTATACATTTCGTTGGTGGAAATAAATATATGGCTGGGCTGGAAGTCTTGCAAAAATCTGTTATATGTACGCTGAAGGAGGCTCTCTCCCGACTTATTAAAATCCAGGAATTGCTTAGGGCAGGACTTGCGGCTATACGGCCAAAAGCGGCTACCTTGCCCACCAGCAAGAATTACACAGTAGTATGGGCTCTTCATAGGAATCATCGTATACGTTGAACACTAACTATGAGGTTTACTACAAACATAATAAAATAACAGCACGCACACATAGGTTTAACGGAGCTGTTAGGATGTTTTATTACCATCCGACACGTTGGGAAGGAAACGCAACCCTCCTGAGTGTAAGGCTTTTTGTACCTTTGAACAAAGAAAACCTCCTTGTTGTTCTTACTTTAGGCAATGGCTAAGCAGCTATTTTTCAATTTACACAATAAATGATTCCAATATCAGGTAAGTAGTATAGTGTTATTATGTGATACCGCTAAGATGCTTCTTAACGACATCACTAAAACGCCCAAAAGATTTTTTTGAAACATTCCCACCCACATATTTTTAATTCCTTAAAACACTTATGAAGAAATCGCTTATATCCTGTATCGTTATTGTTGCGATGCTTTTAACTTATTGCGTTCCTAAGAATGCCGATGTATTGGATAATAGCAATAAAGAAAAAGAAAGTATAGCGAAACCCGAAAAACTCTCTGCCGAAACACCTAAAGCGCAAGGCGCAACCGAAAACTCGGGAGGCAAGGATACTCCTCCTACCGAAGGCGAGGGAGAGAAGCGACCAGATACCCCACCAGCTCCAGAAAATGAGGAAGAGGGGAAGGATAAAGAGGCAGCAGAAAAAGAGCTACAACCTTCAACTACCACTCCCGATGCCCCTGCAAATAAGGAGAACAGCGAACAGATAGCACCTCCCGTGGAGACTCCAGCAAAAGAGAATCCGCTTTTGCCAGCTTCTGGGGAGGAGAAAAAGGAGTCTAAGCAAGAAAATCCGGCACCAACTAAGCCTAAGCAAGAGCCTACTACTACACTCAGACTGGAGGAAGAACAGCCTGTAACCTCGCCCAAACCAAAAGAGGAGGCAAGGAAAGAGCAGCCAACTACTCCCCCCGCACAAAAAGAGAATGCTAAAAAGGAAGAAACAAAAGAGAAGCCTAAGCAAGGAAATCCGGCACCAACTGAGCCTAAGCAGAAGCCTATTACTACACCAAAGCAAGAGCCTACTACTTCGCTCAGACTGGAGGAAGAACAGCCTGCAACCTCGCCCAAACCTAAAGAGGAGGCAAGGAAAGAGCAGCCAACTACTCCTCCCGCACAAAAGGAGAATACTAAAAAGGAAGAAACAAAAGAGAAACAACTCGCTACACCTTCTTCTCCCAAAGAGGAGTCCACGCTCCCTACTCCACCAGTAACACAGGAGAAGCCTAAGCAAGAAAATCCGGCACCAACTAAGCCAAAGCAGGAGCCTACTACTTCACTCAGACTGGAGGAAGAACAGCCTGCAACCTCGCCCAAACCAAAAGAGGAGGCAAGGAAAGAGCAGCCAACTACTCCCCCCACACAAAAAGAGAATACTAAAAAGGAAGAAACAAAGGAGAAGCAACCCGCTACACCTTCTTCTCCCAAAGAGGAGCCTAAACAACCTACACTTCCCAAACAAGAGAAGCCAGAAGAGAAACAACCTGTAACGCCTAAGCAGGAGGAACCAAAGCAACAGCCTACTCCCCCCGCGGCTACACAGAAAGAGCAACCGAAAACAGAACAACAACCAGCTCCTACAGCTCCAAAGCAACCAGAGCAGAAGGAAAAGGAAACCCCTCCCCCTTCCTTAAAAGAGGAACCAAGCAAACCAGCAGAGAAGCCTCAAACCACTCCGAAGCAACCAGAACCAGAAACAAAACCAACGGAGAAACCGGCAACCACAACTACACCTTCGGTGCCTAAGCCAACAGAGCCAACAACAACGGCTCCAACACCCCCTCCAGCCACAACCCCTGTTAGCGTTGGCACAGGGACACAACAAGGAGTAGGTGGCACCTCTACACCTCCCACAGAACAACCTGCCAAGGTAAATCCTATAGATGAGAAGTACCGGAACAAAACAGTATGGGTACGTGGTGTGAATGCTCCAGCTTGGGACAAGAACACAGCCTATGAAGTAAAAGATATGTTCGATAAACCAAAAGAGAAGGTTTGGATCCACGAATATGAATCTAAAGCGTCTGACGGGTCTCGAATAGATTATCAATTTCTTGCATGGCAGCCCGAGTATGGTTATTTCGATGTTAAGAAGACATATAATAAAGTACCAGGAGCTTCAGATGATGCGTATATGTGTTGGGCTGCATCAGCTTCCAATATAGTGTATTGGTGGCTTTATCATAACCGTAAATATATTGAGGCTTACGACAAGAAGTATGGCAACACGGATGGAAGCAAGAGGTATACTCGTCCGTCAAACCATTTCGAGTACCCTATGAAAACCTATCCTATAATGGAGGAGTTCTTCAAAAGGTATTTCTTGAACAAAGGCGGAAAAAGTACCGGAGCAGTAGAGTATTTTATATCGGCAAGAAGAAACGATTTACCCGCGGCCCCAAAAAATGAAGGTTTTACAGGCTTCTTTAGCAAGGTGTTCTCGAAAAATACAACTTTTGCAGAGAGCTTCTATAGTATGAGAAAAGAGCCTCTAAATGCAAAGGTTAAAAAGGCTTTGGAGGAAGGTAAAGCAATCAATTTTATTGTTGCTGAGTGGGCTAAAGAGCCTGGTCCTCACGTGATGACTGTATGGGGATTTGACTTTGATGATGAGGGTTGTATAAGTGCTGTTTATTTTGTGGATAATAACAATAATAGCAACACGTATCACAAACAGAGTTTGAAGCGTTATCAGGTGGTGTTTGAAGCACCCGACTATAATAAAACAATACAGGTTATGTACATTCATCACCCAGTTGTTGCAGATCCATCAATAAAGAGCCCTAAGGCTGCTCGTAAACATAAAGTTAATGGTCTGGAGTTCTACGATCTGCGTCAGGACATTTGGAAACAACACTTCCCCGATGTTGAACCATAAGCCCTAATGCTCCATTAGGCAACAGATAAAAGAAAAGCGAGAAAGGGATTGCATGTGTCTCCCTTTCTCGCTTTTATTTTTATTGGAATTACTGTTACCTACCCCGTAATAGGCATATAGGCACTTCATTGGCAATATGCTTGTCATATTAATATTAACGGGAGAAAAACGACGCTAACCATGAAAGCGAAATACTATTCAACATGTTAGCTAAGTTTTCTCCCATCCTTTGTCCACCTATATCTCACGATAAAAGCAGGACCTATTGTTAACCTTAAATCTAATACTATTATGAAAAAACCACACTACAAATATA
>JAEWGA010000062.1 GCA_023388555.1 Bacteroidota bacterium
TTTTATTGTGTGGATTACCCTGGAATATAGGAAGCTATGCTCAACAGGCCAACTATGAAGTACTCCCTCGGCCTCGAAAAATCACGTTATCCGAGCAAAAAGAACATTTCCTGCTTAACGCCTCTACCCATCTTTCCTATCGCGGTAAAGATGAGGCAATGCTAAGGAACCTCACCTTTTTACAATCTCATATCCAGGAAGCTACTGGGTTAAAGGTCCAAGTAAAAAAAGGGACAACAAACACCATAGAGCTATCGGTTGTACAGAGCCTACCAGCCGAAGGGTATAAAATAGATGTAAGCCCCCAGCGCATCTTGTTACAAGGAGGTTCGCCAGCAGGGGTTTTCTACGGAATTCAAACTCTGTTTAAGTCGTTACCTCAAGGAGGAGAGCAGGCACAGGTACTGTTCCCTACTGGTGTAATAGAAGACGCTCCGCGATTTGGGTACAGAGGTTATATGATGGATGTTGGACGCCATTTCTTTCCCATAAGCTACATCAAGAAGCTGATAGATATGTGTGCCTTGCACAACATCAACAACTTCCACTGGCACCTTACAGAAGACCAAGGCTGGCGAATAGAAATAAAAAAGTACCCTAAACTCACCCAAATAGGCGGATTTAGAGAGCGCACTCTTATTGCAAATAACCCAGCGGTTTATGATACCATACCTCATGTAGGCTTCTACACCCAAGCCGAAGCCAAAGAAATTGTTAAGTATGCAGCCGAGCGTTATATTAATGTAATACCCGAGGTAGACCTCCCCGGGCATATGCTGGCAGCCCTTGAAGCCTACCCCGAGATGGGATGCACCGGAGGGCCTTATAAAAAACCGGCAGGCTTTGGCGTGTTTGCCGATGTTGTATGTGGCGGCAACCCCCAAGCGCTGCAAATGCTAAAGGACATTCTTTCCGAAGTTATGGACATCTTCCCTTCCAAATACATTCATATAGGAGGAGATGAATGCCCTAAAACACGGTGGAAAGAGTGCCCCAAATGCCAAGCTAAAATAAAAGAGCTGGGACTAAAGAGTTTGCCTAACAAAAGCAAAGAGGACCAACTACAAACCTATGTTATGGCTCAAATTAGTCAACTCATACAAGAGCGAGGCAGAAAAGTTATAGGCTGGGACGAAATATTGGAAGGAGGGCTACCCACCAACGACGTCACGGTAATGTCCTGGCGCGGCAATGGGGTTAAGGGAGCCACCTTAGCAGCACAACAAGGGCATAACGTAATTGTCAGCCCCATTCAGCACTTCTATTTCAGCAACCCCACCTTTAATAAGGTAAAAGGTATTAACAGCCTGAAGAGAGTGTATGACTATGAGCCAGTGCCCAATAGCTTATCCAATAAAGAACGGCAACACATCATAGGCGCTGAAGGCTGTTTATGGACGGAATGGACCCGTACCGAGGATAAAGTAGAGTGGCAAATACTACCACGCCTTTCGGCCCTGAGCGAAGTGCAGTGGTCTGTTCCCGAACGGAAAAGTTTTGACCACTACCTTACCCGCCTTCCAAAAATGTTACAAATCTATGACCGCCGCGGATATAAATACAGGAAGGACGTTTATGATATTGATATAGTAGCCCGAACCAACTCGGAACAACAGCAGCTGAACGTAACTTTTAACAGCTTCGACAAAGCGCCTATACTGTACACTACCGACGGCACCAACCCCGAAACCTCAGCAACAGCAAAACTGTGGACTCCTGGCGACGCCCCCATAGGTGTAACCCACACCACAACCATTAAAGCCGTACGCAACCCCAAAGAAACAACTATTAAGTACTCACCTAACGAGATTAAGCTGGACTTTTCGGTGGCAACAGCATCGAAGATAAGCCTACTAAACGCCCCGCACAAAAGCTACACTGGAGACTCTCCAAGCATTTTGGTCGATGGTATATATGGAGATAGTAATTACCGCTCGGGCAAATGGATTGGCTTCTATGGAACCGATGCCGATGTTTTGTTGGACTTAGGCTATCCAAAGTCATTCTCCTCGGCCTATGTGCATAGCCTATCCAATGTGGGAGATGCTATATTTTCGCCTACGCAACTACAAGTATACACATCTGTTAACGGCAAAGACTTCACGCTGGTAGCCACCCAGGAACTCGAGCCTTCAGTTCGTGAGAAGCCGCAAGTTATCCGTACGGATAGTGTAACCTTTCCCAATCAAAAAACACGTTATGTCCGCATCGTAGCCAAGGTACAAAACAGTTTGCCCCAGTGGCACGCTATGGCTGGCAAAAAAGCCTTTGTGTTTATAGACGAAATAGGTCTGCGCTAATACAATAATTTTACACACTATAATCCCTTTGGAGAAAAGATGCCAAAGGGATTATAGCTATTATCATTCCTTAATATGAAAAACAACCACAAAATTCTTGCCTCATGTTTTTTTGCAACGGTTTTAATACCTTTCTCGGGCGTAGCGCATACTGCCAACACCCCGTTGCACGCTGTAGTTTCGCAGCAAGTTCGCATCCAAGGGGTAGTAAAAGACGCCGCTGGAGAAACCGTGATTGGAGCCACCATACTACAAAAAGGGAATCCTAAAAACGGAACAATAACCAATATAAACGGTCAATTTACCATTACCGTTCCAGTTCAGGCGACCTTGGTTATTTCATGCATTGGCTATGTAACACAAGAAATAAAAGTAACTTCAGCAACACAACCGCTCCAAATTATACTCACAGAAGATACCAAAACCCTGGACGAAGTTGTAGTTGTAGGCTTTGGCGTACAAAAGAAAGTAAACCTAACAGGCTCTGTATCCACCGTTCAGGGAAAAGAACTCTCGCAACGCCCTGTGGCCAACGCCACCCAAAGTTTACAAGGCTTAGTACCTGGGCTTACTGTTTCCAACAGTTCATCGGGGCGCCCGGGTGCTGCAGCGTCGTTATCGTTACGCGGTACTGGCAACCTTTCGGGCACTGGCACCCCGTATGTGTTGGTAGATGGTGTTGAAATGAGTTTGGAAGACGTTAATCCTAATGATATAGAAAGCATCTCTGTACTAAAAGATGCTGCCGCCTCCTCTATTTACGGTGCTCGAGCTGCCTATGGGGTAATATTGGTAACCACCAAGAGTGGGAAAGAGGGGAAAACGCACATCAGCTACCAAGGCACAATGGGTTGGAGTTCCCCCACAGTACTCCCCCGCATGGCTAACTCTTACGAGTTCGCGACCTATTTTAACCAGGCTACCGATAACGCAGGAGTAGCCCGGCAGTATAGCGATGACAAACTATCCTTACTACAACAATACATCAAAGACCCATCGGGCATCGACCCTTGGGCCGAATTAGGCAACACCAATAACCTTGTTGCAGCTTTTGAGAACACCCCGAAAGGCGTTGGCAATGTAAACTACTTCAGCCTCCACTACAAAGAGGCAGCCCTAAAACAAAACCACAATATAAGTATTAATGGAGGCGGGAAAAGAACTCAATTCTTCCTTTCAGGAGGGCTGTATACGGAAGATGGCATTCTGCGTTTTGCAGATATCTCGTACAAACGAGCCAATTTTAGCAGTAACATTACAACACAGTTAACGGAACGAATAAAACTAAAATTCATGGCTAAACTTGCCTCTTCTCAAAACAAAACACCTTTTGGTACAGGCGGGTTAAGCGACGGTTTTTACCACTCTTTAGCTCGGTTCCGCCCCACAGTGAACCATATTGACCCCAACGGGCATTACACGGAGCTAACCATGATACCCTACTTACAAAGCGGTACTTTCACATTAAACAAAAGGAAAAATGTAAACCTAACAGGTGACATCAACATAAACTTACTGAAAGGGTGGACTCTAAAAGGAGATTACACCTACCGTATTTTCTTGGCCAACTACGAAGCGCTAAATACACCTCCGCTAATACCAGGGGCCGATAATAAGACCTTCTACAAAGGGACTCGTAGCGAGCTTGGCGTTACCGATAACGGCAGCTATACACGTAGGCAAACGCAAGGGCTATTCCAAAAAATAAGCCTCTACACCAATTACAATACCACATTTGCCCAACAACACAACATAGGGGTTATGGCTGGTTACCAGGAAGAGCTATTCCAACGAGGAGAACTCTCTACTACCGCCAAGGACCTTATTTCTGCCACCAATCCAGGTATTAACATCGCCACTGGCGAAAAACTTGCTAAGGACAACCGTTACAGTTGGGCTACCCGAGGCTTCTTTGGCCGGCTAAATTACGACTACGATGGGAAGTATCTGCTGGAAGTAAATGGCAGGTACGATGCTTCATCGCGTTTTGCGCCCGAACACCGGTGGGGGTTCTTCCCTTCTGTTTCTGTAGGGTGGAACATACACCGGGAAACTTTTATGGAGCCTTTACAAAAACATATTTCAAACCTCAAGCTCCGGTTGTCCTACGGGCTATTGGGGAACCAAGCTGGTGCAGGGCTGTACACTTTTGCCTCGGAAATGGAAGTAGTTCCCCAGGGTAATTACTACTTCGGGAAGGAACGAGACATGTACATTCTAATGCCCAATGTTATTAACCCGGCAACCACTTGGGAAAAAGTTTCAAACGCCAACATAGGATTGGATTATGGATTCTTCCAGAACCGCCTCACAGGAACGTTCGATATTTTCCGACGCGACACTCGAGACATGTTAGGACCAGCCACAGTGTACGCAGACCTTTTTGGAACCGATGCCCCACAAACCAATAATGCCCAAATGCGTAATACTGGTTGGGAGTGGAGCATCCTTTACCGAGGAGACTTACCTCACGATATCCATTACACCATTGGTGGTTCAATATCGGATGCAATATCCGTTGTAACGGCCTACCAAAACCCTTCTGCTCCCAACCCTGCTAACGACTGGTACCCCGGGAAAACAGTAGGAGAAATATGGGGGTATCGGGCCGATGGCCTTATTCAAACCCAGGCAGAAGCCGATGAATACAACAAAACATACGACCTCTCCTACCTTACAGGGCAACCATGGAAGCCGGGCGACGTAAAGTACCGCGACCTTAATGGCGACAAAAAAGTAAACCAAGGAAGTAGGATGTTAGAAGATATGGGAGACCTTACTATTATTGGAAACTCCACCCCACGCTACCAATACACTATTAACGGTAGTATGGACTGGAAAGGGGTATCTGTTAGCGTTATGTTACAAGGTGTAGGGAAACGTCACTGGGCACCAGGCAGTGGTACTGTTTACTTCTGGGGCGCTGGCCCTTTTGCTCAAGTAACGGTATTTAAAGAACACCTGGATTATTGGACACCCAACAACCCCAATGCCTACTATCCTAACCCTTACACAGCAGGAGCTGGTGCTATTGGAAAGTTCCGGGCTAAAACCTCCCAAGTGTCGGACCGCTACCTTCAAAGTGCCGCTTACTGTCGCCTTAAAAACATCACATTAAACTATACCTTACCAACAGCGTGGACAAAAAAAATTGGACTGTCCCGCATGCAGGTATTCTTCTCCGGTGAAAACCTTTGGACGTGGACTCGGTTAGCCCCTATGTTCGATCCCGAAGCTATATTCACAAGCAACAACTATTCTGGCCAAGACGGTAAAAACTACCCCATGAATAAAGTTTATTCTGCAGGTCTCATCCTTAACCTTTAAACACTAATTATGAAGCTAAATACATGGTCTTTGCTACTGGGTACATGCACACTGGTATGCTTTTTATTATCCTCTTGCTTTAACCTTAACCAGCGTCCTCAGGGCCAACTATCATCGGACCTCCCCTTCACTTCCGTTAACGAGATACAAAAGTACCTTAACCAATTCTACCAATCCGGAGTACGTATAGGCACCAAAACCGTAACCAACACCGCATTGGTATTCCAACCAGTGGGTGTAGGTAGCGCCCAAGGCATTGCCTTTGGCGACTTAGGTAGCGACAACATGGCTGGAGAAGTGGTCAACACACGATTAGCTGGTCAAACAGCCCTTAGCAATGCCGGAATGGTTACCGAGTATCGCCTTATACGTAGCGTAAACTACCTACTGAACAATATTGAAAACTGTAAAGAGCCAGGCAAAGCACTCGATAACTGCAAAGGAGAAGCCCTCTTTTTCCGCGCCTTTTACCATTATAGGCTACTTCAAAAATATGGGCCTGCCACTTGGCTGGATGCTCCACTCCCGCCCCAACAAGAGGAAATGAGAAAGGCCAGAGACAGCCGAGTTGTACTCACCGACCATATATTAGCCGACCTTAAAAGCGCAACAGAACTGCTATCTCCTCAAAACAGCAATGCAACCATGCGTGTTCATAAAGACGTTGCATTAGCTTTAACAAGCGAAGTAGCCCTTTTTGAAGCCACCTGGGAACGCTACCACAGCCAAAAGAAAACCCCTTTCCACGACCCCAATGCAACGCCAGAAAAAATAACCGAATACCTCCATATTGCAGATCAAAGCGCACAACAAGTAATAGAAAGTGGCAGGTGGAGTATTTATACCGGCAACCCCTTAAAGGCTTACGGAGAGCTATTCCGGGCTAAAGACCTTAGCGGGAACCCCGAAGTGCTCTGGTGGAAAAAATACGATGCAGCCAACGGCATTGGGCACTCTGTTACCCGTTACCTAAACGAAGGTGGGGGTATGTGTGGTGCCACAGCCTCTTTAGTAGATGATTACTTAGCCCGAGACGGGCATGCCCTGCAACCTCACGAATTACTACAACTAAAAAGAACCTATGGCAAAGAACTCTCCCCCGAGCATAGAGACCCTCGGCTTTCACAAACCATTTGCACTCCAGGGCAAGAATTAAAACCTGGAGGAGCTTACACGTTTACCATCCCACCCCTCCATGTACAAGGGTACAAGCACAACACCACGGGCTACGCTATACTCAAACATGTAGAATATGATACAGATTACCTCCCAGCTATCGATGGCGAAGGGAAAAGTCAGTCCCCAGCAATACAAATACGGTATGCCGATGTACTGCTAAACTACGCCGAAGCCTTAGCCGAACTGGATGGGCCAGCCAATGCGACTAAAATAATAGAGGCACTCCGTCCCCTAAGGGAGCGTGTAGGTATGCCCAACGTTGATTTTGATAAAGAGTACAATACTAACCCCAACTATCCTTTCCATCAACTGGACAAATATATACAAGCTGTTCGGCGCGAAAGAAGAGTAGAAACCGCCATAGAAGGCAAACGACTCTACGATATTTTACGCTGGGCGGCTGCCGACGTTCTTATCCAGGGGAAAACACCCCAAGGTGCCCTCTTTATTGGTAGCGACCTCCCTAACAACAAAGCGTATCAGGACCCCAAAACACCTCTTGTATACGACCAAGAAAAGGGGAATAACCTTTACCTAACAGGGACACCTACCGATGCCAACAGGTACATCCTTCCCCTAAACCCTCAAACCTACCCTAACGGATGGGGATTCCAACTGAACAGGGACTACCTACAACCTATTCCCGAAACCATAATAAACCAGACCGAGAAAATGTGGACACAAAACCCCGGATGGTAAAAAACTATCACCCATGGAAGTTACTTTTATTTGCCATAGCACATTTTGGGTAAGCACACCCAACGCCTATTTGCTTATGGACTGGTACCAAACACCCGAAGGCCTTAACCTGCAACAAATGGCAGCTCGGCCCAACGTCCCTATTTACATTCTTTGCACCCATTCGCATCCCGACCATTACAATCCAACGGTTTTCGAGCTATTCCCAAACAGAGAGGTGCACTACATTTTTCACCAGGAACTGGCAGAGCATGTTCCGCCAACACAACGCACTAAAACCTCGTTCATAGCTACCGGAGAAACCTACAACGGTAACATTCAGGTTAAGGCTTACGGCTCTACCGACTTAGGTGGCTCTTTCTACATACAGCTACCGCGCGAAGGTATGCCCCCTACTACACTATTTTTTGCAGGCGACCTTAACCACTGGCATTGGCAGGAAGAGGCCGATGAGTTCCACCAACGGCTGTACCACGACCATTGGAAGCAGGAACTCCAACGCATTGTTAACGATGCACCCCAGCCACAAATACTATTTTTCCCTACCGACTTAAGGCTGGGGAAAGGGTTCTTACGAGGGCTTCGCGATTTCCTGCAAAACATAAAAGGGGTGGAATACCTGTTCCCAATGCATATAAACGGAGTACTTAACAACCTATTCCCCCTACAAGAGCTGGCACAGCAAAGCGATACCTCTCTTGTTCCCTTATGTACTCCAGGGGATTCTGTTCGGCTCCAGCTATAAACAGCCAATAGGACCAACCACTTATAAGCCCGTTCTCTTGAAGCCTCCCGCCAAAAGAACGGGCTTTTTCGGGAATTCCCAACCCTATACCAAGGCTAACACCGAGTGTTTAAGGCTTTTATAGTAACTTTGCTCCCGACAAACCGACAAACCGTCGATTTGCCACTATCCGAAGTCATCACCTCAATACCTATGCTTACCATCAAATACCTACTCGATAATAGCGAAGAAGCTATAAAACGGCTTGCTATCAAACATGTAGATGCCACCGAAACCATAGCTAAAATTCGTGAGCTCGACGAAAAGAAGAGAAGCGCTCAAAGCCAGCTCGACAACTCCTTGGCCGAACAAAACAAATTAGCCAAAAATATTGGAGCTTTAATGCGCGAAGGCAAAAAACAGGAAGCAGAAGAGGCAAAAGCCCAAGTAGCCAAGCTCAAAGAGCTAACCAAGGAGCTTGAAGCCCAAAAGAAAAACTACGAACAAGAACTTCACTCTACCATAGTTACCCTTCCCAACGCACCGTCATTAACCGTACCAGAAGGGAAAAGTGCCGAGGACAACGTTATAGAAAAAACTGGCGGAACAGTACCACAACTGGATGCCAACTGCCGTTGTCCGCACTGGGAACTGGCAAAAAGGTACGAACTCATCGACTTCGAGATGGGGGTAAAAATCACCGGAGCAGGATTCCCACTCTATACAGGATACGGAGCTCGCCTGCAACGAGCTCTCATTAACTTCTTCCTGGATAACGCTCGTGAAGCGGGATACTTGGAAGTTCAGCCACCTTACGTGGTAAATGAAGACTCTGGCTACGGAACCGGACAGCTACCCGACAAAGAGGGACAAATGTACCATTGCGGTGCAGATAACCTTTACCTTATCCCTACTGCCGAGGTGCCTGTAACAAACATATTCCGAGATGTAATACTCGACGAAAAAGAGCTACCTAAAAAACTAACAGCCTACTCGGCATGCTTCCGCCGGGAAGCAGGGAGCTATGGCAAAGATGTACGGGGACTGAACCGTTTACACCAGTTCGATAAAGTAGAGATTGTACGCATCGATACCCCCGAACACTCTTACCAGTCACTTACCGAAATGGTTGCCTACGTTGAGTCCTTAGTTACCCAGTTGGAACTCCCCTACCGCATTGTGCGGCTTTGTGGCGGAGATATCAGCTTTACAAGTGCGCTCACCTTCGACTTTGAAGTGTACTCCGCAGCCCAAGAACGCTGGCTGGAAGTTAGTTCAGTATCCAACTTCGAAAGCTTTCAGGCCAACCGATTAAAGTGTAGGTACCGCACCCCCGACCGGAAAACAGAGTTATGCCACACCCTTAACGGGAGTGCCTTAGCACTGCCTCGTATTGTAGCGGCCCTGCTGGAAAACAACCAAACGCCCAACGGAATACGCATTCCCCAAGCGTTGGTACCATACACTGGATTCGACACAATCCCCCTACCTTAACCCACCACTTTGCCAATGCCTAAATTGTGCATTATATATAGCATATGTACCGCCTAAGCTCACTGCCCTAATACAGTTTGAGCTTAGGCGGTACATCTTTTTTATGGTCCTTATTCAGCCTATCCTATGAATAAAAAAAGAAACTTTTCCCCCACGTTATGGGGCAGCCTTTTGTGCATGCTACTATCCTTAGCTAATGCTACTCCCCTACATAGCCAAACCAACGTACCAGGGAAACAGTTAGCAGGCTCCAAAACCTTTGCCCAGCCCGAACAACTCCGCTACTCTGTTTACTTTACCTGGGGCTTCATCAAAGGGAAAGCTGGCGAAGCCGTTATCCTAACCCGTGAAATGAAGCAGCGCGACCAATGGTTTCAACAACTTAAATTCCGCACTACGGGAATCTTCGAGAGCGTATTCCCTATGCGCGACACCTTGGAAACCCTCTATGGCGCGTCCCAGCAACCTATGCGTTGGGAAAAAAGAGTATCGGAAGGAGGCGACTACCTTGTTGATGAAATAACATACACACCACTTCCTAACAAGTGGGCCATCCATTCGCGTCGGTACAACAGCACCTCCACCAGCATCGATACCACCTTTATGGTAAACAACAACAAACCGGTAGTGGACCTCCTGTCCACCATCACCTTAGTGCGCAACTTAAACCTTTCGCTACTTAAGCCAGGATACCAACTGCCATTTACTGTTGTCCTGGGAAAAAGCCAAGTGCCTTGCATTTTAGTTTACTCTGGAATCGATATTTTAACATTGCCCAATAAGTCGGACGTAGAATGTATTCGTATGGACCTAAACATCCACGACGAAGCCTTTCACAACCACTCCAAATCGGCACAAGTATGGATATCCAATAACGAGCAAGCCCTTCCGGTACGCATCCGGGCCAAACTAAAAATAGGGTATGCCGAGTGCAACTTAGTAGAACACCTTCCCCTGCGCTAACATGAACGCCCCCGCACTGGACCCTGTTGCCATTATACAAAGCTACTACCCAACAACCTCCAAGGCTTATAACATACTAATACGCCATAGCGAATCCGTAGCCCGAATGGCCTTGGATATCATTGCTGCACACCCCCAGTGGAAGCTGGACCAACAACTGGCCTACCAAGCTGCCATGCTGCACGACATAGGAATATTCAAGTGTTACGCCCCAGATATAGGCTGCACTGGCGAACACCCCTATATATGCCATGGTTTTTGGGGCGCCGAGCTGCTTCGCGAGCTACAACTGCCCCTGCATGCAAGGGTTGCCGAACGCCATACCGGAACCGGCCTCTCCTGCCAAACCATTATAAAAAACAAATGGCCCTTACCCCACCGCGACATGATGCCCACCACGCTCTTAGAACAAATAATCTGCTTTGCGGATAAGTTCTACTCCAAATCCGGAAACCAGGAACGAAAATCCATTCACAACATCCAACAAGGGCTATTACGCTACAGTACCAATGATTACGAGCGGTTTAACACCTGGTGCCAGCTCTTCCTATAAAAGCCTTGCTCCGCACGCATAAACAACCGCCTCTTTCGCTACTTGTAATTTTGTAACAAACATCAAGGTATTTCACCACCTCCTCCCGTAACCCCTATTATGCGTATCGATATTATTACCGTTCTTCCGGAAATGATTGAAGGCTGCCTTCACACCTCCATTCTTAAACGTGCTCAGGACCGAGGATTAGCACAAATATGCCTACACAACCTACGGGACTACAGTACCGACAAATGGAAACGCGTAGACGATTACCCCTTTGGTGGAGAGGCAGGAATGGTAATACAAATAGAGCCTGTGGACCGTGCCATTACAGAGCTAAAAAGCCAACGCCCCTACGACGAAGTGATATTTACTTCGCCCGATGGCGAACAATTCAACCAGCCCATGGCCAACGAGCTTTCCTTGCTCAACAACATCATTATCCTATGTGGACACTATAAAGGCATCGACCACCGCATACGAGAACACCTAATAACCAAAGAGATATCTGTTGGCGACTATGTATTAACCGGCGGCGAAATGCCAGCAGCCATGATTGCCGATGCTGTTATTAGGCTTATACCTGGCGTTATTGGCGACGAACAAAGCGCCCTAAGCGACTCCTACCAGGACGGACTACTATCCCACCCCGTATACACCCGCCCAGCCAACTACAAAGGCTGGAAAGTGCCCGACATCCTACTCTCTGGCCACGAAGCCAAAATAGCACAGTGGCGGTTAGAACAAGCACTGGAGCGTACCCGCAACCTTCGCCCTTACCTGCTTAACAAGCAAAACAAATAACCCCATAATACACCCCCAACCCATGCTGGATAAAATTTTAATCGTAGACTTCGGTTCACAAACAACCCAACTTATCGGACGCCGAATAAGGGAAATGAACGTTTATTGCGAAATTGTTCCCTACAACAAAGTGCCCGAACCACAAGAGTGGAATCACATTAAAGGTATAATCCTATCGGGAAGCCCCTTCTCCGTTAATTCCCCCGAGGCATTCAAAGCCGACCTCCCCAACCTTGTTGGCCGCGTACCCATACTGGGTATTTGCTACGGTGCCCAACACTTGGCAAACCACTACGGCGGAACTGTAGAAGCCGCTGCAACACGCGAGTTTGGACGTGCTCACCTTCATACCATTACCACAACGGACCCCCTGCTACAAGGTATTACCCAAGGGGCGCAAGTATGGATGTCGCACGGAGACACCATTGTTGAACTCCCCACAGGTGCCGAAACCATTGCTTGCACCTCGGACGTACAAAATGCAGCCTACCGGATAGCCAACAAACAAGTTTGGGCCGTACAGTTTCACCCAGAGGTATACCACTCCGAATGCGGGCAACAACTACTAAAAAACTTCCTTACTATATGTAATATGCCCCAAAACTGGACGCCTGCCTCCTTTGTAGAAACCACCGTTGCCCAACTACAACAGCAATTAGGCTCCGATACAGTTTTGCTCGCACTTTCTGGAGGTGTCGACTCCTCCGTATGTGCCGCACTGCTCAATAAAGCCATAGGAGACCGCCTAATATGCATATTCGTGGACCACGGACTGCTCCGCAAAAACGAGTTTGAAGAAGTACTTGCCAGCTACCAACACATGGGCTTAAACGTTAAGGGCGTAAATGCACAGGAATACTTTTTTAGCCAACTTAAAGGTGTTACCGACCCCGAAAAGAAACGTAAAATAATAGGGAAAGGATTTATAGACGTCTTCGACCAAGAGGCAGCAAAACTCTCTGGCGTAAAATGGCTTGGCCAGGGAACAATATACCCCGATGTAATAGAGTCCGTATCCATCACAGGAACAGTTATTAAAAGCCATCATAATGTAGGAGGACTGCCCGAGAAAATGGGACTTAAATTAGTTGAACCCCTACGCCTGCTGTTTAAGGACGAAGTGCGCCGTATAGGGCTAGAGCTTGGTATGAGCCCACAACTTATACACCGCCACCCCTTCCCTGGGCCAGGGTTAGGCATCCGTATCTTAGGCGAAATAACCCCCGAGCGGGTAAAACTCCTACAAGAGGCAGACCATATATATATGTCGCTAATGCGCGAATGGGGACTATACGACCAAATTTGGCAAGCCGGTGCCATCCTCCTACCCGTACAATCCGTAGGCGTAATGGGCGACGAACGCACCTACGAAAGTGTTGTAGCCCTCCGGGCTGTTACCTCACAAGATGCCATGACGGCCGACTGGGCAAAGCTACCCCACGACTTTTTAGCAAAGGTTTCCAACGAAATCATTAATAAAGTAAAGGGCATCAACCGCGTAGTATACGACATCAGCTCCAAACCACCCGCCACTATCGAGTGGGAATAGCCATAACTCGCAAAAAAAGAGCATAGCATTCCTCTCATTACCAATAAAAAGCGTATATTTGCACCGAATTTGCGTGGCCGAAAGTATAACTTTCCAGCCTCCCCCCTCCGGCTTTCTGCCTAAGGGCACATTGCAAATCGCCTCAATCCTTTAGGGCACCACAACATTTGGCTTAGCCCCAAAGAGCACCAAAACTATTACTTATAACAATAAAAGCATACTTTGCCCTATGACCAAAGCAGAAGTAGTTAACGAAATAGCCCGACGCACTGGTATTGAGAAAATTCTTATACTCGAAACCATAGAGCAGTTTATGGACGTAGTAAAGAGTTCTCTTGCAAGCGATGAAAGTGTTTACTTGCGCGGGTTTGGTAGCTTCCTTGTTAAGGAACGAGCTCCCAAAACAGCACGAAACATATCCAAAAACGTAACCATTCAAATACCAGCACGCCGGGTACCTTCCTTTAAACCCTCCAAAACTTTTATTGGTATCATAGACAAACCTGCTGGAAAAAAATAATATTACTAACCCATTAAAATAAGAAAGCAATGCCAAGCGGAAAAAAAAGAAAACGCCACAAGATGGCAACCCACAAGCGTAAAAAAAGACTGAGAAAAAACCGTCATAAGAAAAAGAAATAACACAACCTCTCAGTCGATACCCACCTCCCACCAACAGCCTGTTCTTTCACAAGCCGAAGGGAGGATTATCGCAGAGCTTACAAGACAGACCCCCATTGTAACGCCCAGAGGTGTAAGCAATGCGGTCTGTCTTTTTTTTGAGTTTAACCGCCTCATAAAAAATCATTTGTGTGAATAACGAAGTAATCATTGACGTCCGCCCCAAAGAAGTCTCCATAGCGGTTCTTGAAGACAAAAAGCTCGTAGAGCTTCAGCGGGAAAAACAAAACATCTCTTACGCGGTAGGAGATATTTACCTTGGCAAGGTTAAGAAAGTCGTGCCAGGACTCAATGCTGCATTCGTAGACATAGGACACGAAAAAGAAGCCTTCTTGCACTCTCGCGACTTAGGAAGCGCCTTCCTAACCTCGAAAAGTTTCCTGGCAGCGCATGCCAAATACGGCAAGAACTTCGACCCCACACGTGTAAAAACAGAAAAAGAGCTGGACAAAGATGGACCTATCACCGAACGCCTTAGCGTAGGCGACCAAGTGATGGTGCAAATTACCAAAGAGCCTATCTCCACCAAAGGCCCTCGCCTAACAGGAGAGCTATCCTTTGCAGGGCGTTACCTGGTGCTTATCCCCTTTTCGGACAAAGTTTCCATTTCGCAAAAAATACGCAATGCAGAAGAGAGAAACCGCCTCCGACAACTTATACTAAGCATCAAGCCCAAGAACGTTACCGTTATTGTACGAACATCGGCCCAAGGAGTACGAGTTGCCGAGCTGGACCACGAGATACGCTCCCTCACCAAGAAATGGAACAACACCATTGCCAACCTTAACAAAAAGAAAAAAGGCAACCTCCTCTTTGAAGAATCCAGCCGAGCACTTAGCCTGCTGCGCGATACCTACAACCCCAACTTCAAGGACATATACATCAACGACAAAGCTATGGTGCAAGAAATAGCCGACTATGTTGAGTATATCGACCCTGGGAAAGGAAGCATCGTTCATTTTTACAACGATACCAAGCCCATCTTCGACCATTTTGATATCACAAAACAAATAAAACAACTGTTTGGGCGTACCGTTGCACACAAAAATGGTGCTTATTTAGTTATTGAACAAACCGAAGCCATGCACGTTATCGACGTAAACAGCGGTAACAGAGCCAAAGGTAGTTCGCAGCAAGAAGAAACAGCTATCGAGGTTAACCTCGTAGCCGCCCAAGAAGTAGCACGCCAGTTACGCTTACGAGACCTTGGCGGTATTATCGTAGTCGACTTTATAGATATGGGGTTGGCTGCCAACCGCCAAAAACTCTTCGAGCAAATGAGCGAGTACATGAAGGCAGACCGTGCAAAGCATACAATACTACCCCTGTCCAAATTCGGACTCATGCAGATAACACGCCAACGTGTACGCCAAGCCATGAAAATAGACACGCAGGAAAAGTGTCCTACATGCCACGGAAAAGGCCAAATACAACCTTCCATATTCTTTACGGACGAATTGGAGGAAAAAGTACGCATCCTGACGCAAGAACATGGTATCAAAAAGCTCAACTTGCATATCCACCCCTATGTCGCAGCATTTGTCACCAAGAAAAAAAGCCTCCTATCCTTAGGCTCTTCCATCCACTCGCGCTGGAAAAACTCGTACAGCAAAGGCATAAACATTATCCCGGACCAGTCCATAGGTATTGTGGACTATGAGTTTGTGGATGCCGATGGCAACGAACTCTCCCACGTACTGGAAAGTAGCCAAGAAAAAGAGGAACCCAAAAAGAAGTCCAACAAGGGCTAACCCCCACAAAAAACGTACTCCAACAAAAAAGGCAGCAAAACAAATTGTTTCGGTGCCTTTTTTGTTATCCCAACCGCTCCTAACAGGTAGCCCCGCCCCTTTAATCCCTTCCGTCTTCCCTCCCCCACACACTCGGAACGCAAAAGAAACAACACAGAAAAAATGGACTCTTATTAAAGAACATAAAGGCTATTTTCTTGATAGTATTTAGGAGCTAATACAACAAAAAAATTGAGGCAATTTAGGGGGAAAATAAAGAGGGTTTGGGATGTTAATTTTGAGAGGAGATTTTAGTGCAAATTTGGGATGTTTTGGAGGGGTAAATTGGAGTGTTTTAGGGGGAGAATTTTGGGGTAATTTTTGGGGAAATTTTTAGGGTGTTTTGGAGAGTACAAGAAAAGTATTTGCGGAGTCCTTCAAAAAAGAAAGCGCAGTTTGTCGTAACGAAAAGCGGAGTTTGTTGCAAAAGAAAGCGCAGTTATTTTTACACAGTTTTTAACACCCCTCGCAAACCCGCTCCAATAAAGGGATTGCGGGCGGTCATCCTTTTATCCTCCTAAACACCCCTTTTTCGCCCCCATTTTCCCTTCCCAATCGCCCTAAATTTTCGCCCAAATTCACCCTATTTTTCGACTCCAAAATCTATCCATTTTCCACCCAAAATCTACCCCATTTTTCGCCGCCCAAATCCACCCCAAAACACCCCATTTTTTTGCTCCATTTTTGCCCCCAAAAGTCGGTCATCTTTCTGTCCGAAATTCGGTCCTCAATAGATCCGAATTCACCCTAAGTTTTCACCCCTAATTTTTTCACTAAAAGTCCTCCCAATTATCGTTCTAAATTGCACCCAAAAGCGTAAAGAATACCCTAATTTCACTTTGATATTTCTCCTCCTTCCTCCAAACAAAGTTTCCTCTCAACATACAAAATGCACCTAATACGTTCCAGCTTTGGATTGGCAACCGAAGCCCTAAATACAAGGAGATTTATTGTAATGCTTTGGATATTGAGTTTGGTACAAGACCTTGGCAGCAATGCCTTGGGGGAAGGAACAAATACAGGAGAAAAGCATTGTTTGCATTACACCCCAAACAAAAGGTAGTTCAGTACCGTTATAAAAGCGATATTCCGCTATATAACAGGTCGGTTATAACAATAATATTCCCCCTTCTTTTTTAAGTTCATATCAAAATGTACCTTTAATAATAGGGCCTAAAGGTATTATGCAATAGCTTTTTCTATATATTTGTGTACCGTCACCTTTTGTGTGCAATGCGAAAGGAGAAGAGTCAGCCAATTGTTGACCCATGACCTAAAAACAGACAGTGCTATGGCAAAGAAAAACTACGTACTGGACACCAATGTAATACTACACGACCCTAAGTGTATCGAGAGCTTCCAAGACAACGACCTTTATATTCCTATCACTGTATTGGAAGAGTTGGACAAGTTCAAAACCGGTTACGAGCAAATAAACTATAATGCTCGTGTTTTTGCCCGCCTATTGGACTCCATTGCTTGTGGTGAAATACTTTCGCATGGCGTAAAAATAGGGGATGAAGGTGCCCGCCTTTTTGTGTACACCGAGGGGCAGCACCACGCCAAAGTATCCCAAGTATTCAGTAACAATATCCCAGACCACCGAATTTTATCGGCAGCCCTAACCTTATCCGAGGAGCACCCCACCCAGCCTACCATTCTTGTTACAAAGGATGTAAACCTGCGCATGAAAGCCCTTTCCTTAGGCCTTAAAGCCGAGGATTATACCAGCGACAAGGTACAGGCCGACGACTTAACTACCAGTGGAACTGTTGTATATGAGGGAATACCCGCAGAAGTGATAGATGCCCTTTATGCGCACAAAACAGAGGGGATACCCGTGGAAGAGCTTCACCTCCCTACAACTTGCTCCCCTAATACAACCTGCATACTTAAAAGCGAACGCAACACCGCCCTTGTACGGGTGGATAACCAGGCACAAACAGCTCGTATTGTTGACAAACAAACCTTAATGGGTATAACCCCAAGGAATGCCGAGCAATCCTTGGCTTTTGATATACTTACCGACCCTAACATTTCGCTTGTTGCCCTTACAGGTACTGCCGGAACAGGTAAAACACTACTGGCATTAGCTGCCGCTTTGGCACAATATAAAGAGTACGACCAAATATACTTGGCTCGGCCTATTGTGTCGTTATCCAACAAGGACTTAGGATTTCTCCCTGGCGACTATAAAGAGAAAGTGCGGCCTTATATGCAACCGCTCTTCGACAACCTTAACGTTATTAAATCTCAGTTAGGTGCCAGCTCTCCTAAAGCTGCCGAGTTGGACGAAATGGTGAAGCAAGAAACATTGGTAATAGAAGCCTTGGCATACATTCGTGGACGCTCATTAGCTAACGTTATATGCATCATTGATGAAGCCCAAAACCTAACTCCACAGGAAATAAAAACCGTTATTACACGTGCTGGTGAGCATACAAAAATGATTTTCACAGGCGACGTGCAACAAATAGACTCCCCCTACTTAGATGCCCGTAGCAACGGGTTAGCTTACATGATTAGCAGAATGGCAGGGCAAGACTTCTTTGCTCACGTTAATTTAGTACAGGGGGAACGCTCGGAACTAAGCGACAAAGCAGCAAAACTACTATAACCGAATATCATAAACTATTACACTTTTATACCACGATGAGCAAAAGACCTATCCGATTCAATCTCGTATACCGGGATATGTTTCAATCTTCGGGGAAATACCAACCACGTGCCGACCAACTTGAACGCATAGCTCCTGTAATTGTAGAAATGGGTTGCTTCGACCGTGTAGAAACCAACGGTGGAGCATTTGAACAAGTAAACTTGTTGTACGGAGAAAACCCTAACCATGCCGTTAGGACCTTTACCAAACCCTTTAAAGAGGCTGGCATACAAACAGAGATGCTGGACCGTGCACTGAATGGCTTACGTATGTACCCTGTGCCTGCTGATGTTAGGAGGCTAATGTACAAAGTAAAAAAGGCACAAGGTGTGGACATACCTCGCATCTTCGATGGGTTGAACGATGTCCGCAATATCATCCCCTCTATTGAGTGGGCAAAAGAGGCTGGCATGATACCCCAAGCCACGTTGTGCATTACCCATTCGCCAGTACATACAGTAGACTATTACCTAAACATTGCCACACAACTTATAGAAGCTGGTGCCCCCGAAATTTGCCTTAAGGATATGGCAGGGGTAGGACGCCCTGTAACATTAGGACAAATTACCAAAGCTATTAAGGACCGCTTCCCTCATATTATAGTAGAGTACCACGGACACACAGGTCCAGGATTCTCGGTAGCCTCAATGCTGGAAGTGGCGCGCGCTGGTGCCGATATTTTGGACGTATCCATGGAGCCAATATCTTGGGGTAAGATACACCCCGATGTTATCACCGTTGCCGCTATGTTGGAAGATGCAGGGTTTGAAGTGCCTAAAATAAATATGGATGCCTATATGCATGCACGCGCCCTGACCCAAGAGTTTATGGACGACTTTCTGGGCTTTTTCATGGACGAGAACAACTTCCGGATGTCGTCCCTATTGGTTGGTTGCGGTCTTCCAGGCGGTATGATGGGCTCGATGATGGCCGACCTCACAGGGGTGTTAGGTGGCATCAATATGTACCACAAGCAAAATGGCAACCCCGAACTCTCTGTGGACGACCTTTTAGTAAAACTATTTACCGAGGTTGAATACGTATGGCCACGGGTAGGCTACCCGCCACTGGTAACACCTTACAGCCAGTATGTTAAAAACATTGCCTTAATGAACGTATTCAACATGGAACGTGGCGGTGAAAGGTGGCAAAGCATTGACCAAAACACTTGGGATATGATTCGCGGAAAAGCAGGGCGCCTCCCTGGTAAACTCGACCCCGAAATAGAAGCCTTAGCCAAAGCTAATAACCAAGAGTTTGTAGATGCCGATCCCAAAGACAACTACCCCGATGAACTCGACAAATTCCGCAAGGAAATGGTAGAAAACGAATGGGATTTTGGCCCCGATGATGAAGAACTATTTGAGTTTGCCATGCATGAACGCCAGTACCGCGACTACAAGAGTGGTGTGGCAAAAGAGCGTTTTGAAAAAGACCTTATCCGCTTACGCGACGAGAAGTTAGCTCGCCAGAAAGTTTCTGCCGAGGACCTTAAGGCTATTAAACGAGCCAAGTACGTTGCTGTAACGGCACCTGCCAGCGGCCAAGTATTTTGGGAAGTGGATTTGCAAGACCGCTCGGTGGCACCAAGCGAAGGAACCCCTTACCGCACTGGTGAACAAATGTGTTTTGTTATGACGCCAATGGGTTACCAGGAAAAAGTGATAGCGCTGGTTAGTGGTCGCATTCGTGAAGTTGTGATACCGCAAGGCGGGCTGGTACAAAAAGGCGAGGTTATAGCTTACATGGACGAAGTAACCGAGTCACTACCAAAGGAAGAGGGGAAAGAGTCTCCCCTACGCCCCGTGGAAACGATGCCCTATGAGCCTAAAAAAGTAATTAAGCCACAAGGCAAAGGGAAATAACCCTTTGTTATACTTTCGGGAAAAACAGAAGGGAGGAAAGCGAAAAATCGTTTTCCTCCCTTCTGTATGAAGAAGATTGTGGTTCCCTGCCGAATCCTATCTCATTACGGGCCGATGAAAAGTTTGATATGGGATATTGATAGAGTAGCACTGCTGGCTTGGGGGAAAGAGCCCTCTGTACAAGCATACCCCTACTCCACTTATTCCGTTCAATGTCTTACTCAATATATATACAACAGAGCCTTCTTTGTTATGTAGAGAACTCCCCATAGCGCCTGTTCCTTAAACTTCTTATAATTATTGTGCACGGTGTCCAAAGCAACCGGAGAACTTTGTTATGGCAACAGCACCGGCAAGAGGAGGTTGGGCAATATGAATATAAAAAACAAGATTATGACAAGACGAAATATAGAAATAAGGAAATATCGTTCCACAGATATTGAGGAGATTCTTGGGCTATTTTATGAGACCGTACATACCATAAATGCCAAGGATTATACCAATGACCAGTTAAATGTTTGGGCAACAAGAAATGAGGATTTAGCTGCCTGGGATATTTCTTTACAAAACCACCTAACCTATATTACCACCGAGGGTAATTTGGTTACAGGCTTTGGAGATATTGATGAAACAGGGTATTTAAACAGACTGTTTGTTCACAAGGATTTTCAAGGAAGGGGTATTGCAACGGCAATATGTAACCGCCTTGAAGGTGAGGTTGGAACAAAAACAATTATTGTTCATGCCTCAATAACGGCAAAACCTTTTTTCGAGAAACGTGGATATAAACTGGTAAAACAACAGGAAGTGGGAAGAGATGGGGTATTGCTTACAAATTATATTATGCAAAAGGATTTATAACACCACTAATAAGATATATTCCTGCAATAATAAGGACTGAGGGAAGGGTTGCTGCAAATAACACATTTTCTTGTGTTCCTAACATGCCAGTTTATTTAGGCATACCCTCCGCTGTATGAAGTATTTCGCCCAATAAGTCGTTAGTTTCTTCCAACTCTTTTTTCAACTCGCACAACATATTATACATCCTATAACGGGCATCCACACTGCCAGCCTTTAGGTTGCGTTTGGCCGCTTTAAGTGTTAACCCCTGAGCGTAAATAAGGAAATACAACTTATCTATAACCTCCAGCTGCGGCCTTCCATAGTACCTTGCACCTCCTTTTTTGTAGCGTGGCACCTGCAACGCCCCCTCTTGCTCCCAATACCTAATAGTAACCTCGGATATATTATACATTTCTGCCACCTCGCTTACAGAATAGTAAAGCTTTGGGGAGGAGGTTGTACGCCAATTAGGGAGATTGACAAGTGTTATTTTATCTGGTTTCGGGTTCATACTACAATATGCTATATTGTCCGTAAATACTTCTTTACAAAGGTAACGATTACCGTTATACCCCAAAAAGACAAAAACAGTACCCAAAGAGGACTTTCTATTCACGCCTAATCACAGTACCCGCACCAAAGCTCCACAACAATCCCCCCTACCTCTTCTCCTAAGACGTAGGGTTCCCCTCCCGTTCCTTTCCTAAATCTGCCCTAACTCCTTTTCCCTGCTACATTAGGGTTAAAAGCAATAGGGTTAAACGCCAAAGGGGACACTGGATTAAATGCACAAGTCCTACAAGATGCGTAACTTTGGGGTAAAAGGAGAAAATATTAATGCACTACAAGCTTGTTTCCCAATACAGTCCTACTGGCGATCAGCCCGAAGCAATTCAACAACTAACCCAAGGGTTGGCCCAACACGGGGCTGCCCAAACCCTGTTAGGCGTTACGGGGTCCGGGAAAACATTTACCGTAGCCAATGTTATAAAAAACCTAAATGTACCTACATTGGTGCTCAGCCATAATAAAACGCTTGCTGCTCAGCTATACGGTGAGTTCAAGACTTTTTTCCCGCATAATGCTGTTGAATATTTTGTTTCGTATTACGATTACTATCAGCCCGAAGCCTACCTTCCCACCTCCGACCTTTATATAGCTAAGGACATGGCTATAAACGAAGAGATAGAGAAGCTGCGGTTAAAGGCAACCGCCTCGCTGCTTTCTGGTAGGAACGATGTTATTGTAGTATCCTCGGTATCCTGCATTTATGGTATGGCTAATCCGGCATCGTATGCGTCTAAAAAAGTAATTATTCGCGTGGGCGATATGGTGGAGCGTGATGAGTTGCTCCGCGCTTTGGTAGATGCTTATTATGTGCATAACAAAGAAGATTTTAAGCCTGGTGTATTTAGGGCCAAGGGTGATACCATAGATATTTTCCCAGCAGTAGAAGGGTACGATGGAATAGCCTACAGAGTAGAGATGTGGGGAGACGAAGTGGAACGGATTTCCAGTTTTAACCCCATAACCCAAGAAAGCATGGGAGAGTTGGATAGTGTACATATTTACCCCGCAAACCTTTTTGTAACCACCGAAAGCGAACTTAAAAGAGCCATTGAACTAATAAAAATAGACCTGGCCAAACAGGTGAGTTACTTTGAAGAGATAGGTAAAGAAACAGAAGCAGCCCGCTTGCAAGAACGTGTACAATACGACCTGGACATGCTAAAAGAGGTTGGCTACTGCTCGGGGATAGAAAACTACTCCCGCTATTTCGATGGCCGGAAAGAAGGGGAACGCCCTTTTTGTTTGCTGGATTATTTCCCAGCCAACTTCCTGTTGGTTATAGATGAAAGCCACGTAACTGTACCACAACTGAAGGCCATGTACAGTGGGGACAGGTTTAGAAAACAAAACCTGGTAGACTATGGGTTTAGGCTTCTGGCGGCAATAGATAACCGCCCACTAAAATTAGAAGAGTTTGAGGAGATTACGGATAAGACTATTTATGTAAGCGCGACTCCGGCAGAGTATGAATTGGAGAAATCCAATGGCATTATTGTAGAACAGATAATACGCCCTACTGGCCTCCCCGACCCTATTATAGATGTACGCCCAACCCGATACCAGATTGATGATTTGGTAGAGGAAATAAATAAACGCGTAGCCAAGAATGAGCGTACATTAGTAACAACACTAACCAAACGCATGGCCGAAGAGCTGTCCGAATACCTTAGTGGCTTAGGCGTTAAGTGCAAATACATTCATAGCGAAATAGACACCTTAGAGCGGGTGCAGATTATAGAGGGGTTGCGTATGGGTGAGTTTGATGTCCTAATTGGTGTGAACCTTCTTAGGGAAGGGTTGGACCTTCCCGAGGTTTCGTTAGTGGCTATTTTAGACGCCGACAAAGAAGGTTTTTTGCGCTCGCACCGCTCTTTAACCCAAACAGCAGGCAGAGCCGCCCGGAACCTTAATGGCTTAGTGATATTTTATGCCGATAACGTAACGGATAGCATGCAACAAACCATTAACGAGACCAATAGGCGACGGGAAAAACAGCTCCGGTATAATGAAAAGCATGGCATTATTCCTCGGCCTATTGTTAAGAAAAGCGCATCCATACTAAACCTAACAGGCAACTCATCCCCCCAAAGAAATAAACAAACCCAATATGCTACACAAGTAGCCGATACCCAACAAAAAGTAGCCGAAACATTAGTCTCCTACGGCAAAATGCCCCAAGACTTAAATTCCGATATTGAAGCATTAAGACGAGCTATGAAAAAGGCCTCGGACGAAATGGATTTTATAACCGCAGCCCAGTACCGAGACCGACTGTTTGAATTAGAAGCCCTTGCCTCTAAATCATTGAAATAAGCCCCTTCCCCCTTTCCTGTAAGTATATATATCCACATTTTTAGTCCATAACAAGCAGTTAATGGAATAAAAAAACATATAAGCGCCTAAACAGGATAGTAATCCGATACTTTTCCTTACCTTTGCTGCGATATAAGCAGATATAAATAAGACTCTTATCGTTTTTTATGATGAACGTAATTACCAAAACCATCCAGCTCCCCGATGGCCGCGAGATTGTGATAGAAACTGGCAAGCTCGCAAAACAAGCGGATGGTGCCGTAACAGTACGCATGGGCAATACCGTTTTGCTCGCCACCGTATGTGCAGCTAAAGATGCTGTTCCTGGAACAGATTTTATGCCTCTTCAGGTAGAATACAAAGAAAAATTTTCGTCGGTAGGACGTTTCCCTGGTGGTTTCACCCGTCGGGAAGGTCGTACCTCGGACTATGAGATACTTGTATGCCGCTTAGTGGACCGTGCACTTCGGCCCCTATTCCCAGATGACTTTCACGCAGAAGTATATGTTAATATAATTTTATTCTCGGCCGACGGTGAGGATATGCCCGATGCATTAGCTGGGTTAGCGGCTTCTGCAGCCCTTGCGGTATCCGACATTCCATTCCAAGGCCCTATATCGGAAGTGCGCGTTGCTCGTGTTGAAGGGCAATTTGTTATTAACCCCACCTTTGCACAGCTTGAAAAAGCCGACATGGACATTATGGTAGGAGCCACGTTGGACAACATCATGATGGTTGAGGGCGAAATGGATGAGGTACAAGAAAGCGAAATGCTGGATGCTATAAAAGCCGCACACGAAGCCATTAAAGAGCAATGTAAGGTTCAGTTGGAATTACAAGAGGCAGCTGGGAAAACGGTAAAACGTGAGTATTGCCATGAAGAAAACGATGAGGCCCTAAAGCAAAAAGTGCATGACGAGTGCTACCAACGTGCCTTTGAGGTTGCGATGTCGGGGACCAGCAAGCAAGAGCGCACTGCCTCGTTTGAAAAAATAGTAGAAGACTTTAAAGCTCAGTTTTCGGAAGAAGAACTTGAGGCTAAAGGTGCTTTGATAAAACGCTACTATCACGACGTAGAAAAAGAAGCTATGCGCCGTGCCATTTTGGACCATGGCAAACGGCTCGACGGTCGCGATACTCGTACCATACGCCCTATTTGGACGGAAGTAAGTTGTTTACCCATGCCCCACGGCTCTTCCATATTTACACGTGGTGAAACACAATCCATTTCCACCGTAACATTAGGGACAAAGAGCGATGAGAAAATTGTAGACGATGCGTTAACATACGGGAAAGAACGCTTCTTATTGCATTATAACTTCCCCCCCTTCTCTACTGGAGAAGCTCGCCCCCAAAGAGGTGTAGGGCGGCGTGAAATTGGGCATGGGAATTTAGCACACCGTGCATTAAAAAGAATGATTCCTAAGGATTACCCGTATGTGGTTCGTATAATGTCCGACATATTGGAGTCCAACGGTTCATCGTCCATGGCAACAGTATGTGCTGGTACATTAGCGCTGATGGATGCTGGTGTGCCCATTAGGAAGCCTGTTAGTGGTATTGCAATGGGGCTTATCTCCGAAAACAAGGGGAAAAACTACCAAATACTTTCCGATATCCTGGGTGACGAAGACCACTTGGGCGATATGGACTTTAAGGTAACAGGTACCAAAGATGGTATTACAGCCACCCAAATGGATATAAAGGTGGACGGCCTTTCCTACGAAATTTTAACCAACGCATTAGCGCAAGCCAAAGAGGGCCGCTTGTTTATTTTGAATAAGCTTACGGAGTGTATTGCAGAACCACGCCCCGACCTTAAGCCTAATGCACCCAGAATAGAAACATTACGCATACCTAAAGAATTCATTGGGGCCGTAATTGGCCCTGGTGGCAAAATAATACAAAGCATTCAGGAGGAAAGCGGTGCCACCGTTAATATAGAAGAGGTAAACAATGAAGGCGTTGTAGAAATTAGTAGCAACAATAAAGCTAACCTGGAAAAAGCCTTGCAAATGGTTAGAAATATTGTTGTAGTACCTCAGGTTGGCGATGAATACGATGCCACCATAAAGTCCGTTATGCCCTATGGTGCATTTGTAGAGTTCCTTCCTGGTAAAGAAGGTCTTCTGCATATTTCCGAACTTTCGTGGCGACGTTTGGAAAGCATGGAGGAAGCAGGCTTGGAAGCAGGCCAACCTATTCGTGTAAAGCTTTTAGACATAGACCCGAAGAGTGGAAAATTCCGGTTATCCCATAAGGTGTTATTAGAGAAGCCCGAAGGATACGAAGAGCCCCGAAAAGGCGACCATCCGGCCCATAAGCGTGGCCCCAAGAAGGAATTCCGCCATAACAAAGAAGACTAATATCCCTTTGCCTGTTTTACAACCATAAATAAATAGGAGTGCCGAGAGTGTAGAAAAAACACTTTTGGCACTCTGTATTTACCCATAATAACAGCCTAAGCGAACAAATAGCGCCGTAATATGGTTCTACATGTAGTGAGTTAAAGTATTACACAACTATTTCGCAGGTAGAATATTGTATATTTGTAGGCTCTATTTCAAGAAATACATTCTCACATCTAACCCCTGATAAAAACTTCAAAGCCAAATGATGAGACAACTCAAAATCCAGAAGTCGATTACAAATCGAGAAAGTGCATCGCTTGATAAGTATCTTCAAGAAATAGGACGAGAAGAGCTTATTACGGTGGAAGAGGAAGTGCAACTTGCCCAAGCCATACATAAAGGTGATGCGGGATCTCAACGAGCACTCGAAAAGCTGGTGAGGGCGAACCTACGCTTTGTGGTTTCCGTGGCGAAACAGTATCAGAATCAAGGACTGAGTTTACCCGATTTAATAAATGAGGGTAACCTGGGCCTAATTAAGGCTGCCGAGAAATTTGATGAAACTCGTGGTTTTAAGTTTATTTCCTATGCGGTATGGTGGATTCGCCAGTCTATATTACAGGCATTGGCCGAGCAGTCGCGCATTGTACGGCTACCGCTTAACCAGGTTGGAAATATTAGTAAGATTCAAAAAGCTGTTACCAAGTTTGAACAGGAGAATGAGCGTAAGCCTTCTTCGGAAGAGTTAGCACATGAGTTAGAACTCTCGGAAGACAAAGTGGTAGAAACCATGAAGATTAACGGGAGACAGCTCTCGGTGGATGCACCCTTTGTTGAAGGCGAAGACAATAGCTTATTAGATGTTTTGGTAAACGACGATGCCTTGGTAGCCGATAGAATGCTAATAAACGAATCTCTTTCAACAGAAATAGAGCGTGCTTTGTCTCAATTAACAGAGCGGGAAGCAGATATAGTAAAGATGTTTTTTGGTATTGGAGGCTCGCCCGAAATGACATTAGAGGAAATTGGAGCGACCTTTGGCCTTACGCGTGAACGGGTACGCCAAATTAAAGAGAAAGCAATACGAAAACTTCGGCAAAACAATAAAACATCCTTGTTAAAATCTTACTTAGGACAATAATTAGGCTGCTATTTCAGCAAAACCATAAAGCTACTGTAAAGAAAACAGAAGGGCACAATAAAGAACAATAAACAAGGCACAAAGCATTTGTCTTGGGGAAAGAAGTACTTTTTTAGTACTTCTTTTTTTCCCCTCGCTTATGCGCAAAAAAAAAGCCCCCTATCCCGAAAATAGAGGGGCTATATTGGATGAAGTAAGTATTAAAGTAGCAAGGTGACTAATATTGCAATGGCAATAAGAACCGAGATGCGCCCGGTATAAACAAGTAGGGAGTTAAGCCGTTTCCCTTGTAAACGCCTAATAGAAAGGTAGCCTACGGCATAGGTAAGCAGAGCAACAACGCTAACTACAAGTGCTCCAATTGGAGATTGTGCTAAGTAAAGCCCAATACCTAAGAAGAGAAACGACATTAGGGCATTTATGAGGTAAAGATACGGACCACTTTTACGGCCGAGTAGTACAATTAATGTGTGTTTACCGGTTTGTTTGTCTTCTTCGTAATCGCGGTAATTATTTACCACCAAAATATTATCTTGCCAAAAGCCTGTACTTGCAGCTAAACATATTAGATAAAGTGGAGGGAAGCCGCCCATAATAGCATAGGTGGTAAGAACCGGTACCAAGCCATAAAAAATAACAACAGCTATATCTCCTAACCCGTGGTACGAAAGGGGGTATGGACCTGCCGAATACGAGAATATGCCTATTAATACAGGTATTCCTACAGCCAATACCCACCAGCCTTTTAGTACAACCAAGGATAGTCCGGCCAAAGCACATATCCCCACCGCTATTGAAAGAGCCGTTATAATTCCCCTTACCGAGACTCTACCTTGGGTTAATACCCGTTCGAACCCTACCCTTTTCTCGGTATCTATACCGCCTAAATAGTCGAATAAGTCATTAGCCAGATTGCTTGCTATTTGGGCAGATATAGCTACGATATAACAAAGGATAAGGGGGAATAAGTCCAATACATTATTGTGTAATATTGCAGCTGTTGCCACTAACATTGGAGCAATAGAAGCCCCTAATGTGTGAGGACGGATTGCATAAAACCAAGTGCTAAAAGATGTGTTTTTAGTCATGTAGGTGTTTGGTATTTGTAATAGAATAGTTTGAGGAATTAGGCGAACAAATTCTGACTCAGTGCTTCCAAAGCCTTGTTTTTATCCTCCGTTCTAACAAGTATCGACACATTATAGTTGGATCCTCCGTAAGAAATCATACGAATAGGGATATCCTGTAAGGCGCATATAATTTGAGACTCGAATCCTATATTTTTCCAATTAAAGTCTCCAGCAATACAAACAATGGTCATGTTATAATCGACAGATACAGTACCTAACTTTTTCAGTTCTGTTAGTATTTCCTCCAGGCGGGCGGTATTGTCGATAGAAAGAGATATGGCCACCTCGGATGTTGTTACCATATCGATAGGCGTTTGATGCCTCTCGAAAATTTCAAAGACACTCCGGAAGAAGCCGTAAGCCATTAGCATCCTGCTGCTCACTACCTTAATAACGGTGATGTTATCCTTAGCCGCTACCGCTTTTATTTTTCCTTCATCTATCACATTTGTAATTAATGTACCTGGAGCAGAAGGGTTCATTGTGTACAGTAGCCGCACTGGTATGTTTTGCATCTTGGTTGGATGTATACAGGTAGGATGAAGAATTTTAGCACCAAAATAGGCTAACTCTGCCGCTTCATCGAAATGCAGGTGACGTACGGGTTGGGTATTTTGCACAACCCGAGGGTCGTTATTATGCATTCCATCGATATCTGTCCAAATTTGGACCTCTTTTGCACGAAGGACTGCACCTAAAATAGATGCAGTATAGTCACTCCCCCCCCTTTTTAGGTTGTCTATTTCTTTGTAAGCATTCCTGCATATATAACCTTCACAAAGGTATAGGGAGGCCTTAGGCGAGTCGGCCAATATCTTTTTCACCCCATTTTCTATGCGTTTTAAGTCGGGTTCTCCATAAGGGTCGGTAATCATAAACTCAAGAGCAGGAAGATGTACAGCATCGATATCCAATGCTTCTTGCAGGTATAGCCTCATCATTTCTATAGATATTAGCTCGCCTTGTGCCAGGACGCATTTTTCCTCGAAATCGCCAAATAATTCTTCTCGGAAAGAGGCGATATAGCTTATACGTTTGGCAACAAAGGAGTTTACGAGTTCCTTTATTTCGGGGGTAGAATAAAGCTCTTCGGCAACTTTTTGGTAACGCTCCTGCAACTCTTTTAAAAGCTGAGTTCCGCCTTGTACGTTACGGTTTCGGAAATGAGAAGATATCTCTACCAATGTATTTGTAACACCCGCCATTGCCGATAGTACAACAATTTTAGGCTCGGATAAATCCTGGGTTATCAGTGAGGCTACTTCTCTTATTCTTTGCGGAGAACCAACAGAGGTTCCGCCAAACTTCATAATTAACATTGTTTCTTTTGTACGTCCTGAGGGTTTGGGGCGGTTAGTCCTTTATTTGTACTTCAACAAGTTTCCCGTCTTCTATTTTCACGATTCGTGAGGGATACTTTTTTACCAATCCATAGTTATGGGTACTCATTAACACCGCAGTTCCTGTGGCAGAAATATTTCTTAGTAAGGAAACAATCTGTTCCCCCGTGTCGGGGTCTAAGTTTCCAGTAGGTTCATCGGCCAAAATAAGTTTAGGCTGGTTTAAGAGGGCACGGGATATAACCACACGTTGCTGCTCTCCTCCAGAGAGTTCGTGAGGCATTTTATAACCTTTGCTTTGCATTCCTACACGGGTCAGCACCTCATCTATCCGTTCGTCCATTAGTCGTCTATCTTTCCATCCGGTTGCCTTTAAAACAAATTCCAAGTTTTTCACTACAGATCTATCTATTAGCAACTGAAAGTCCTGAAAGATAATTCCAAGACTTCTCCGCAGGTAAGGCACTTTTCTTCGTTTAATGTGTAATAAATCATACTCGGCAAATCGAGCTTCCGTTCCCGTTAATGGGACATCGGAATATATCGCCTTTATTAAAGAAGATTTTCCTGAGCCAACCTTTCCTATGAGGTAAACAAATTCTCCGGCCGAGACCTTTAACGAGGTGGAATGAAGTATTGTATTTTCGGCTCGTGCTACGGTAATATTATTTAAGTACAGTAGAGGGTCTGACATATAGCGTTATTATAATATTGGGGTTCTTTACTATACAAAAGTAGCAAAATAACGGGGGTATTTCTTCGCTGTTAGGGAATTCTGGCATACCCGTTTTCTAACTCATAAATACAGGACCTCTTGTATTCGTTTTCTTATTTCCAACTTCGATAGTTTAGGATTCCACCGTTGCGGACACCCTCTGTTGCTTAAGAATACAAGGACCCATTCGTTGTCTGGGTCTACCCAAAAACATGTTCCAGTAAAACCAGTATGACCATATACAGCCATAGGAGCCAAGTTGGAAGTATTGCCTTGCTTTTTGGGGCCTCGGGGCCTGTCGAATCCCAATCCAAACGCAGAGCTGTTGGGCTTTTGGGTGGTGAATAATCGCACAGTTCGTTCTGATATAAGTCGGACACCCTGATATACCCCACCATTCAGTAACATTTGGGCTATTACTGCCACCTCCCCAGCTGTGCCAAAAAGTCCAGCACTTCCGGCTACTCCACCAAGAATGGCAGCGGTTTCATCATCTACAAAGCCACGTAAAAAGCCTTTCCGAAGGAAGGTGTCGTTCATTCCTTCCGCAATATCATCGGGACTAAACTTATTTAATGGGATAAACAATGTACGATGTAGCCCTAAAGGAGTCCTTATTTTTTTATTGAACAGGCTATCTAAAGGGGAATTATATACATTTTCCAGGATCTGCTGCAATAGTAAAAAGTCGATATCACTGTAGCGGTATCGTTTAGACTTTAACGGGGTAGCATTTATTTGTTCGCGTAAACAGTTTCGCACTTTTTCATGTAAATAGAAGTTGGGGCCAAATGGGATGTTCCACTCCTTGCTTTTTGTTTGCTGAACCATTAGTGGAGAAAACCTAAAATGAGGTTGAGCATAAACGTTTTGCCCAACCTGCAAAGTATAGCCAGCTTTCCTTTTAGCCGAGAGAAAGGGGGCAGTATAACTTTCGGGCTCTATTAACTGCAAATAAAAAGGGATACTTGCTGGCATCCCTCCTGTATGAGCTAATAAATCGGATATTGTAACGCGTCTTTTAGCGGGGTCGTTTAACCAGGGTAAGTGCTTTCCTATTGCGTCATCAAGAGCAAGCTTACCATCATCAACCGCCATCATTACAAGAGGAGTTACAACCAGTGCTTTGGTCATGGATGCGAGGTCGTATAATGTATTTAGTTCTACAGCCTCCTTTTTTGTGTGTTCCTTAAACCCAAAGGATTCATTATAAACGATATGCCCATGTTTAGCTATAAGTACTCTACATCCAGGATAAGCACCTTGTGCTATCCCTTCTTGTGCAATTTTTCTTATGCGTTCCATTTTTGCTAACGGCAGTTGATTAAAGGCATTAGCACTTTGGGGTAAAGTAGCTTCGGTAGCAACACGAGATGGTGTTGTGGGGGGGGCGTAGTAAAGAGACAAGTCGGCCGATAAGTTTCCTTTGAATGGGGCTTCTCCTTTTAATACTTTAGCCATTGCTTTCTGTGCTGCAATAGTAGCTTCGTAGCCAATAGCAATAGCCTTAAATTTCTTTAAAGAGTGACACCAATGCTTTATTTCATAAGGAGAAGTCATAACAACAAGGGATGTTCTCTTTCGGTCTACTATTTGCAATAAATCTCTATCGGGGCGTATTTGTGTAGAGGTTAGCAGAATCATCACCTTATCGTAATTGTCCAAGGTAGATATGATTTTTTTTCGTCCATCTTGAGAAGAAGGCCAATCGTATCCTTTTGTATTCTTGCTATTAAACGCCGTTATTAGTGTGCGTCCAGAGCTGGCTCCCACCTTTATTACCAGCAGTTTATCTTGTATATTAATAGGAAGGATACCATGGTTATGTACAAGCGTCATGCCTTCCAAATACAATTGGTCCCGTAGTTTTTGGTGCGACGCCTCGTTAAGTTGCGACAGAAGCCCTGAAGCGGGTAAGGCAGAACGGTCCTGCACATTAAGAGCGTACTTAAATGCTAATATTTTTCGGCATCGCCTATCCACCTCCTCTTTAGTTATAACACCTTGCTGGAGGGCTTTTTCTAACTCCTTCAACATTTTGGCAGGATCGGTAGGGGCAAGTAAGATATCATTTCCTGCCAGAAAAGCTTGTACACCAACAGGAAGCCCCCCTGGAGAGTTAGCCCCTTTCATGTTTAGTGCATCGGTAAATATTAAACCAGCAAACCCCAACTGTTTCTGAAGCAATGTGGTTACAACATTTTTGGATAAGGAGGCGGGCATGCCTTGAGTACCTAAGGCGGGGATATCCAAATGCCCTATCATTATGCTGCCAAGCCCTCTACGAATATATGCGGAAAAAGGGGCAAGCTCTACACTGTCCAAACGCTCTCTGGAAACATTAATACACGGTAGCCCATTGTGGGAATCTTGATTAGTATCTCCATGACCAGGAAAATGTTTGGCACAAGAGAGCAAACCACTTTCTTCTATTCCTCGAGCATATGCTATCCCGCACTCTGTCACATTAGCTGGAGAACTCCCAAAGCTACGAGTGTTTATAACTGGATTCTGCGGATTATTATTTACATCCAAAACAGGGGCAAAGCTCACATGGATACCTAATTTTTTTGCTTCTTCGGCAACAGCCATACCGTACTGCTTTATTAAAGAAAGGTCCGATATAGCACCTAATAGCATATTCCGAGGGTACTGAATAGTATTTTTAAAGCGCATAGATAACCCCCACTCTCCATCCATTGCCACCATCATTGGCACTTTAGCTTCTTTACGCATAAAGTTGGTTAGCTTCAGGACGTCTAAGGGGTCTCCCTTCTGCCACAAAACCCCACCATAAGGCTTGTTTTTTACTACATATTGCCAATCCTTATAGGCAGTTGGAGTACTCGGGTATACCATTACCATTATCATTTGGCCTAACTTTTCTGCTGTACTTAGCTCTTTCATCACACTGTCGGCATAACGAAATGCCGCAGTAGTTCTGTTGCCAAATATTGTGGGTGTTATGGTTGCATCTTCTTTCCCTGTGGTTTGGGCATTTAGCACAAGAGGAATTGAAGAGAGGACTGCTATACACAGTTTTTTGAGATATGGGTTCATGACATATAGTTTTATTGACCAGAAGTACTATGTGTACCCTTTATACCATCTTGACGGGAACGGGATTGCGTTACCAAATAAACCCCTGTAAAAATAAGGAATACCGAAGGCAGCCGGCCCCACTGCCAAGTATCCAAACCAATAAGGATGGAAACTATAGCCGTTAGAACAGGTTGAGCATAGTTGTACATGCTTACAATTGTAGGGCGTATACGTTGTTGGGCTATAGGAAGTAAGAAATAGGGTAAAAAAGTAACCGCTACCACCACATATAAAACTTGCCAATACAACGACATAGCAGCTCCCTGAACTATGGGTGAGTGCAGGAAATCGCCTAAACAAAAGGGTAGAGATATAAAGGAGGAAAAGGTGAACATCCACTTCATTAAAGTAACAGCGCTATATTTATCGATAACCCGTTTAAAAAAGGTAAGATAGAAAGCGTACGAGGTAACACTTGCAGAACACAACACCAACCCCAGGACACGACTAACCCCAGACTCTCCACCTGTATCCTGAGAAAACAAAGCCAACCATACAGCGCCAACTGCTCCTAACCCAACACCTAACATCTTAAGAGCCGTAATGGGTTCACGTAAAAAGAAAAAGGACAGAATAAGTGTTAGGATTGGGCCCATTGTCAGAATTAAAGAAACATCAAAGGGTGATGCATACGACAACCCATTCATAAAAACCCATTGGTTCATTACAATACCAAACACCGAGGCTAAAGCAATTACCCCTAAGTCTCGGACAGAAACCTTCTCTTTTTTAAGAAATGGAGAAACGCCCCAAAACAAGAGCATGGCTCCTAAAAACCTACAGAAAGAAAGAGTATTGGCATTCATCCCAGGATACCCCAAAGCCGATTTTACAATGGGAATACTAACACCAAAAACGATATTGGTGATTAAAATTGCAATATGTCCTACCTGTCGCGATTTCACTTCATTTACCATGACTCACCCGCAACTATACTATTATACTATAAAACACCTGTATTTAATTCAAGCCGCCCGAAGGTACTACCTAAGTTTTAATAGGTCTCCTTCTTTGGGCACATAGTCCTCCGATAAATTATTTAGTTTGTAAATAGACGCTACACGAATACCATACATCTGTGATATTTGATGTATCGACTCTCCAACTTTTACCAAGTGCTGGTAATACGGGGGGTGTGCTTTGGACAACTTTGGTTGCAAGTATATTATATCTCCACCCTCTAACGGATACCCCTCTGGCAACTCGTTGTATTTAGTAATTTCTTTCTCCGAAATTCCTGTATCGTGTGCTATTCGAGCTAAATCATCGGAGGGAAAAGCTATAACATACAGCAGTCCGCTACTCAAATAATATTCGCGTTCTGGCAACCCCTCTTTTCTACTATTCGTTTTCGTCACACCTGTTGGCAAAGCGTCTCGTTTTACTGTTTTCAACGGTTGGGTTGGATTGGAGGTACCTTCAACATACACATAGTGACGACCTGGGTTATTCCGGTCTATCAAATACAACCTATTATCCTCAATTATCTTTATCAGTTTATTTGCGTATCCTCTATCCGTAGCATATCCACATTGCTGTAAACCTTTTGCCCACCCTTTATAATCGGTAGAAGGCAACTTAAACAAGCTCGCATAGCGTGGGCGCCTTAAAAACTCACTATGGTCTCGGTAAGAGTCCTCTGGACTACTATAACTCCTAAAACAATCATTAAGATTGTCGTCGTTATGATATATCTTAGCTCCACGCCAGGAGTTATGGCATTTTATACCGAAATGATTATTTGCTTCTACCGCCAACCTACTTCTGCCTGCATTACTTTCTAAAAGTCCTTGTGCTAATGTTATGCTTGCAGGAATTCGGTATCTTTTTTGGTTATCTAACGCAATAGCGGCATATCTATCTATATAAGCATTATAACTCGTTGGTATCTTTGCAGAAGGTATTCTCCTGGATGTAGTATTCCGAGAACTACTACAACCTACCATTGGTAATAACAAGAATAATCCCAACAGTCCAACTAATACCGATATTCTATTTCGAGGTTTTATCATAAAGCAATTAAGGTAGAACGGATTCATTAGACAGAGCGCATTGCTCCCAGTCAGATACAAAAATACAGAATCGGGACGAGATGGCTGTTCTTTTCACCTATAATACCAAATTCCTAACTTTATCGGAATAGAAATTGGTAGTTCTTTATTTGGCAAAATCGCCCTATAGCAAAACATGGATAAGCCCTCCAACAAAATACTTTTTTACAACCCCGGATATGAAGTAAGTGCCGGATATAAACTCAAAAACTATACTCCACCACGAAACGTTGTAACCTTACGACGCGATTTGGCATGCTTAATGAAGCTTTTATACCCCCACCCTAACGCGGTTGTTTGGACTCCTTCCTATAGGTTCAAAAAAAACGACATTCTTATACCTTGGGGCTGGGCACCCGAAGTGTATTCCTTGCCAACGATTCACAACGAAAATATTCCATACACTCTTGAACAGATGCAATATTTTGCATCACGGAAACGCTCTCACAACTTACAAGAATTACTGGTAAAAAAATATCCCAAGAGGTTTACTTCCAATACAAAATCCCAATTACTAAGCCAAATACGCAATTTAGATTTTAATGAGGAGGAAACAAAAAGGTATATAGTAAAGCCCGAATTTTCATCTTCGGGACGCGGACAGCTACTCTACAACTCTATTAACGAGATATTATTGCAACATACTAAAAAGAATACGGAAGAATACTTTGTCGAGGTCTTCCATCATAAAATCCAAGATAGAGGATTAGAATTTCACATTAACTCTAACGGCCATATAGAATACCTGGGGCCATCGGTATTTACTACTACAAACAACCAGTATACTGGCAACGTAATTAAACCCGCAAAGGAAATAGAACGGCAATGGATCTTAGATGACCTCGGACAACACACCAACTATTTAGAAGGGTTACTATCGGGGCTAAAAGATTTTGACTTTAATGGCTACGTAGGGCCTTTCGGTATCGATACTATCTTGTATAACGCCAACAACAAAATACTCAAGCTACACCCTTGTATAGAAATAAATATGCGTCATACAATGGGACATATAGCCCTTAAATTATCCGAGTGGGCCTCTAAAAGCGGCATGGAGGGATACTTTTCTATCCTATATGGAAAGCCTGAGGAGTTGAAAAAAGAATTTTTCAATTCAACATTTATAGATGCCTGTAACCTTACATGCAAGGCTACGGCCGGAAACTTTCACCTTAACCCCATAAAAGAAGAAACCCAATTTGTAGCCAAGTTGCACCTTAAACCTATACAATACCCGTAAATCCCATAAATGCCATTGAGAGAATTCCTGCTACTATCAAAGCAATAGGTATTCCACGCATTGCCTTAGGTACCGACGTCATTGCTAACTGTTCCCGGATTACAGAAAATATCACCAATGCCAAAGTATATCCCACGGCCGTAGAAAAGGCATACATCAAGGACTCTGAAAAGGTAAAACTCTTTTGAATAACAAGGATAGCAACTCCCAAAATTGCACAGTTTGTTGTTATCAATGGAAGGAATACTCCCAATGCTTGGTACAAGGCTGGAGATACCTTTTTAATGATGATTTCAACCATCTGGACCAAGGAGGCAATAATTAATATATAGGAGATGGTCTGCATAAACCCTAATCCATAAGGGTCCAATACAAAAACCTGAATTAAATAGGTAACCAGCGTAGCCACCATCATTACAAAGGTAACAGCTGCACCCATGCCAATGGCGGTAGAGAGTTTCTTTGAAACCCCCAGAAACGGACATATCCCTAAAAACTGGGAGAATACAATGTTATTAACAAAAATAGCGGATATGAATATAATAAGGTATTGCATCTTGGTACGTATTTAATAGTGACGCTATTGTTACTTTACTTTTCTGAGCTTATTCATTAGAGCAATCAAATACCCCAAAACAATAAAAGCTCCTGGAGCTAACACAAAAACCAAAGCTCCATAATGTTCTGGTATCACCCCAAAACTAAACATCTTACCTGTACCTAAAAATTCCCGGACAAACCCTAAACAGGTTAGGGCAATAGTAAAGCCTAACCCCATACCCAAACCGTCCAACAGAGAGTCGAACAGGTTATTTTTAGCAGCAAAACTTTCTGCACGGCCTAACACAATACAGTTAACTACAATTAGGGGGATAAACAGCCCCAATGAAGCATATAACGATGGAGCATAAGCCTCCATAGTCATTTTCACAACCGTAACAAAAGTAGCTATTACTACTATATAGGCGGGGATACGCACTTTATCTGGAATCAAGTTTTTAAGCAACGAAATAACCACGTTAGCACACATTAGTACAAATAGGGTTGCAACGCCCATGCTAAAGCCATTAATAGCAGAACTTGTGGTACCCAATGTTGGACACATCCCTAAAAGAAGCACAAAAACCGGGTTCTCGTTTATTAGGCCATTAAATATAATCCGCATTTTTTTCATAGCTCTACACCTTCCTACTTTTGTTCCGATGAATTTTGGGTATAGGCACCATATGCCTTAAACCCCTTGTTTACCGCGTCCAAAAAAGCCCGGCTCGATATTGTTGCTGCTGTAATTGCGTCTACTCGTCCATTGTCTTTAGAAACAGTTAAGGGCGCATCGTTCACCGACAAACCCAAGATAGAGCGGGCTCCAGTATTATCCTTAAACCAAGAAATCATTTTATCTCCTAATCCAGGAGTTTCGGTCATTTCCAAAACGGAGTAATCTTTTATTTTTCCGTCGGCTTCTAATCCTAACAAAATCTTAACATCACCACTAAAGCCGTTATGAGAAACAGTTTCAATGGCTACCCCTTTCAGCACGCCAGACTTCTTAGCTGGATAAACGATTAATGATCACCCTCTACAGCTATTCGCTGTGCTTCTGCAAGAGGGCTATTATCAAATTCAGGAGTTACCTGCCCTATAGCCTTTTCCAAAGCTTCCACTTTGGATTTTTCTATTACATCTTTAGTTACTCTATCCACTACCGATAGAATTGTTGCCGCAACAAAACATATCCCCGTAAGGGATAGCAGCATATTTGGAAGTGTTGATGTTAGCTTTTTCATCGTTTCGTTACCCCGAACACTTTAGGTTTCATATACAGGTTAATCAATGGAGTAAAGGCATTCATAACCAGGATGGCAAACGACATCCCCTCAGGATAGGCACCCCAAAGACGTATCAGCATTGTAATAAGTCCAATGCAAACTCCATATAAAATCATTCCCCCATTACTCATTGGCGAAGTAACATAATCCGTTGCCATAAAAATAGCCCCCAGAAGCGCCCCGCCAGTTAAAACATGCACTACCCCCGATGCATATAAATCTGGAGATATTTGGTGCATAATTTCCCCAAAAACAAACATAGTAAATAATATGGAAATAGGAATATGCCATGTTATAATTCGGCGAATAAGCATAAACACCAAGCCTGCAAGCAAAGCAATAGCGCTAACTTCGCCCAAGGAGCCACCTATTTGCCCCCAAAGAAGATCCATTTGACTTGGTAAATTATCCAACGACACACCCGAAGCATTGTGCAATACTCCCTTCATAATAGCTAAAGGGGTAGCTCCGGTCTCTGCATCTATGTTCAATGTTTGAGGAGTTGGCCACGTTGTCATTTGGGCTGGGAACGATATCAGGAGGAATACCCGCCCTAAAATTGCCGGATTAAAAACATTATTCCCCAACCCGCCAAAGGACATCTTCCCTATTGCAATAGCAGCTATAGCACCTATAATAATAATCCAAACAGGCAGGTTCGATGGCACATTAAGTGCCAACAACACCCCAGTAATAACAGCAGAGCCATCCGTTATGGTAAGGTAAGGTATCTTAAGAAGATAAGAAGCTATCAGATACTCAACCAAAACACAAGCCAAAACAGAAACCACAGTGAGTAGTAATGCATTCCAGCCGAAGAAGTATACCGAAGCTAACAAGGCTGGCAGTAATGCTATAACTACCCCATACATATTTTTCTCTATGGAATCCCTGCTATGAATATGCGGAGAGGGAGACATCAACAATTTATTTCCCATAAAGCGTTATGATTTTCTAGATCGAATAATTCCCATTACGGTTTGTTTACCAAGGCGTATGTGGTCCAATAAAGGGCGGTTAGCTGGGCAGGTATAGCTGCACGAACCACATTCTATACAATCAAAAACATGGCCCTCTTCTGCACTATCCCAAGCCTTATATAAAACGTCCCTCATTAAAAAGGCCGGATTAAGCCCCATAGGACAAACGCTAACACACTTTGCACAGCGAATGCAATTACGCATAGGCTTACGCCGAGTATCCTTACCCGTTAGCAATAAAACGCCACTTGTACCTTTAGTTACTGGAGCTTCTATCGAAGATAATGAGCGTCCCATCATAGGACCTCCAGAAACAACCTTGGCGGTAGACTCTGGCATATCCCCAGCAAGCTTTATAAGCTCACTTATAGGAGTTCCTATTCTCGACAAAACGTTAATAGGGTTTCGGACATCTTTTCCTGTAACAGTTACAACCCTCTCTACCAAAGGTTTATTTTTTTGTACTGCTTCGTATACAGCATATGCGGTACCCACATTCTGGACAATGGCACCTACCGAGATGGGCAAAGCACCACTTGCCACCATTTTTCGTGTTACGGCATCTATCAATTGCTTTTCACCTCCTTGTGGGTATTTAACCTTCAAAGGCATGATATCTATCCCTAAGTAATTTACACTTAAGGACTGGAGTAGTTGGATAGCATCTTTTTTATTGTTCTCAATACCAATTACGGCACGTGAAACTCCTGCCGCCTTCATCAAAATCTGAACGCCAACCAAAATCTCCTCCGGATGCTCCAGCATTAGCCTATGGTCGGCCGTTAAATACGGTTCACACTCTACTGCATTAATGATGATAAGCTCGGGAGTAGCATCTTTTGGTGGCAGCAACTTAACATTCGTTGGGAAAGTAGCGCCCCCCATACCAACAATGCCACAGGCGGCAATTCTATCCACAATTTCCGATGCGGACAAACCTATTTCCTTCTTTAGTTCATCCGATAGGTCTATCCCCTCCTCCCACTCTTCTTCAGGAGTTACATCTATCACAATCACAGGCTTACGAAACCCCGAAGCATCGGTAATCTCATCTAATTTAGCCACTGTACCGGCAACCGAGGAGTGAACGTTAGCGGAAATGAAACCAGAAGATTTAGCTATAAGGGTTCCTACTTTCACTACGTCACCTTTAGTAACTACTGGTGTAGCGGGAGCGCCTATATGTTGCCCTAAAGGTATCATTACCTGCCGTGGCAGTGGTGCCACCTGAATAGGAGAAGTTGCAGATATTTTATTTTCAGGGGGGTGTATTCCACCCTTACGAAATGTTTTAAGCATAACTATATGTATACAATATAATTACATGTTATACGCTGGGACGTTCGGGAACAGTAATGCCACCAGTAGGAGGTATTATACCCGCTTTTTCGGGTGTAGCGGAAGGTGTAGTACGACGCGGTGGGAAATTCACCTCGTGAATAGCAGATGTAGGACATACCGACACGCATTTACGGCACAATCGGCATTTTGTATGGTCTATATATGCCAAGTTCTTTCCCATAGATATTGCATCGAACGGGCATTCTTTAAAACATTTAGAGCAACCAATACAAGCATTCTTGCACGCCTTCCTTGCAATTCCCCCTTTATCCTCATTAACACAGGAAACATAAATACGTCGGGACTTTGGCCCCTTCTTCCTCAATTCTATAATCATTTTAGGACAGGCCTTAACACAAGCGCCACAAGCGGTACACTTATCCTCGTCCACTTCTGGAAGGCCTGTTTGGGGGTTAATATGCAAAGCGTCAAAGTCGCAAGCCACTTGGCAATCACCAAAACCCAAACACCCAAAAGAACAAGCCGTTTCCCCAGAGTATAAGGTAGATGCTATCTTACACGAAATTGCGCCATTGTACTCATTTATCTTGGGGCGAGCATCACAATTTCCGTTACAACGCACAACTGCAACCAGTGGGTCCGACTTAGATGCTTTTAACCCCAATATACCAGCTACATTTTCCATTGTTGCATCTCCACCTACTGGGCAAAACAACCCTTCCAACGAGCCTCGAGAAACGCAGGCCGACGCGAAACCAGAGCAACCAGGGAACCCACAGCCCCCACAATTAGCTCCTGGTAAAGCCTCTTGCACTTGTTCTATCCGAGGGTCCTCTACCACATTAAACCTTTTTGCAATAAGGTACAGAAGCGAAGCCCCAAAAGCTCCAACTACCGATAAAAAGACAACAGTAAATAGCATATAAATCTACACCTATTCTTATTCCTTGCGTGTCACATGAAAGGAAAAATATTTATCAAATAAATTGCGACACACATATAGTACAAAGTAATATATTATTAGTCCGCCCCCACTTGCCAAAGCTATGGTTTTCTCTGTAAAATGAAATACCGTAGCCACGGTTATCCCTAAAACAAGTAACAATACAGGCAAAATAAATGCCCAAAAAGTTGCCCATAGGCCTTGGTTTGTAGGCATATGTATCTCCACCTCATCTCCCACTTTTAGGTCCGAAGGGAAATCCGAAGCCACAATAACAGAGTCCTTCTGGTCCTGCGCTGTACAAGCACTACGAATATGACAATTAGAGCAAGCCGACGTCCTTTTTATCAGGATCTCAACCTTCCCATCAAGCACTTGTCTTACAATACCCTGCGTGCATGACATACCAGTTTATATACCTAAGTGTATTAATATTACGAGAAAATACGGCACAAAAATACCTAAAATAAGCGACAAGGGAAAAGGTTTACCTCCTTTTCTTGTTTCTATATTGGGGCGGCTTAATATGTTAGCCATTTCAGCAGGAGTTCAAAATTAGGATATCACCTTAAATACCTATCCAAAACAAAAGGCTTTAATAGGTTTCTGTATTCTAAGGTGTAACTATCTCTCTCTTTTTCCAGTGTAAGAAAGCTACAAGCAACTGCACATGGCAAGGCTATAACAAACGAAATCACCGCCCGCCGAGGCAATACGCCTACTCTTGGAACTACATAAGTTATATCGCACGGAGTAAAGCCATACTCCCTTGCTGCAGCAACATAATAAGGTAAGGTATTCACTGGGATTATTATCGTCAGCTTACCATCCTTTTTCAGGAGCTTAATACACCCCGCAAACAAATCATTGGCCGAGAGTTCACAAGAGTGGCGTGCTATATTACGCCTATGGTCTGGGGTACTATGCGAGGCAGAATAGTATGGAGGGTTCGACACAATGAAATTGAACAACTCATTAGTGCTATACTTCCTAAAATCCAAATTCTCCACAGTAACCCTATTAGCAAAAGGCGATTTCATAACATTTTGCAGTCCTTCAGATGCACTAAGGGGGTCTATTTCCACACCCCGAACAAAGGCCTTATCGTAGCGTTGTGCCAATAGCAGAGATACAATAGAAGTACCCGAGCCCACCTCCAATATCCAGGGAGAAGAATGCGGTGTTGTTGCAAGTAATCCTAACAACATTGCATCGGTCCCCACTTTCATTGCATTATGTTGTTGTTCAATAGTAAAACGCCTTAGCTTAAAGGGTTGGTATATCCTATTCAAGGCCATTTCAAATGTAAATATTTTCGCAGCAACGCCTTTAAGCGGTAATAACCTTTTATTACCTTGTTATTACGCAATCCGTAATACCGGGTAAGTATTTTACGAGCTAAGGGCAACTCTTCATAAGGGGATACAGGTTGAGAATAAACGGGATATGGAGCAGTTGGATAACTATACCTTCCGTCATTGGAACAATGCACACCTGTTCCATCAAACCCCTCATTAGCGGCAAGTGCCGGGTTAGCAGTATAGCTTAACTGGTTACATAACGCCAGCGAGGCATGCCACCGTATAGCCCAAGAATTGTTTTTCCCTTCTACTTGCCGAGCTAACATACGCACAAAATCCATACAAGGGCCATATTTTAATCGGGCTTTCACATCGGGCTGCTCTCTTATTGTTTCCAATAATGTTTTACCATCGGGCGTCCAATACCGAAACCATTTTTCACGCCAAGTTGCCCAGCCCCAACTACCTATAAAGTGGGACAAAAAGCCAGAAGGCAATAACGGAGACTCAAAAAAAGTCCCCAAATTCAAATGTGCGATATGCTCATTATTTTGGAACTTATGTAGTGCATCGTTCGCCCAGCGTAAAGCATAAGGGGATAGCCGTAAATCATCTTCAAGTACTATAACGTTCGGATGAATACTCAAAACGTGACTTACCCCCAAAACAATACTCCTGGCAAGTCCTATATTCTCTGTTTGAGGTATAACGGTAACCGTAGCAAACCCTTTTAACGAATATGCTATTTGCTTAACCTGCTCTACCCGGCTACAATCTTCTGCACCTTTCGCACCATCGCAAAACACGAACAAATTGGTTTGGGCTGCTTCTTGCTGCCCTTGTAAATCGTACAACAAACGCTGCAAGTGGGCTGGCCTATCATAAGCAAAAACAGCTACTGGTGCCTTCTGGCGCACGTTTTCTTGGTAGCCCCTAAACGCATCAGGATCATACGGGGGCCTATTTATCCATAAGGCTCGTAGCTTACGCTTGCTTAGTAAATACCTAAGTTCGTTCCTATACAGTTTAAATAGCGGGGTTCTCCCTTTCAATAAAGAGAACAGACCCTTCATGCAAAAGGATATAGGGCCAGCAATGGCCTGACTCACACGCGACCGAAGCGGAGAAATCCACTGGGCCAAATGGTATACCGCCTCCAACCGAACGGTCTTAGCCAAAGGGATAGTACCAGAGTCCCTAAAATGGTACCCTTTTAGGCTGGGAGCATACGCAACAATAAAGCCATTAGCACGCACCCTGTAAACATAGTCCAAATCTTCCCCATAATGGTCAAAGAGTGGCGAAAACAAACCTACGGAAGCCAATGTAGCACGAGGGATATACCACAAGGCAGCATTTACAAAAGGTATTTCATGCCACAACTCTGATCCCTGGGCTTTGCCATTGAGTTTGGCTTTTGTTATATACTGGGCAAAGCCACGCTCTAATGCACCTTCCCTATCTGCGTAATGAAGAGGAGATAAAATTCCTATACCCCTATTCTTCAAACAATATTCGGCTAAACACCTTATTGTCTCTGCCGATACTGAGGCGTCCTGATTTAACAGGAAGACACCTTGGTATGCCTCATTGGCCAAAGATTTTTCTATACCTATATTATTGGCCGCACCAAAACCTAAATTAACAGCGGAGGCATATAGCTCAACAAACGGATAGTTTAACTTTATTTTTTCACAAGTCAAATCCTCCGAGGCATTGTCCACCACCAGTACATCAATACCATCCCTATCATTGGCAAAAGGAGCTAAACACTCTTCCAGCCACTTCTCCCCCTGGTGAGTAACAATAATAACAAGAACCTTTGGGGCCATAATACCCAATTGTATTACGAAGCTTATACCTCTTTCTGTGCCGACTTATTGGCTCTTTTCCTATCTGTATCGTTCAGCAGGATCTTCCTCATTCGCATGCTAACGGGTGTTACCTCTACATACTCATCACTTTTTATATACTCCAGTGCGTCTTCCAACGAAAAACGAACGGGAGGGGCCAAGCTCACCTTGTCATCGCTCCCAGAGGCTCGCATATTTGTCAGCTTCTTGCTTTTACACACATTAACTGCCAAATCGCCCTCTTTGGTATGCTCACCAACCACCTGTCCCTCATAAACCTCATCCTGAGGGGAAATAAAGAATCGGCCTCTACTCTGGAGGTTATTCAAAGCATAAGCATAAGCTGTTCCTGTTTCCAGCGCTATAATAGATCCGTTATTACGTGTTTCCATCTCCCCTTTCCATGGCTGAAACTCCAAAAACCTATGCGCTACAATAGCTTCTCCTGCCGAAGAGGTAAGAACGGCATTGTTAAGGCCTATAATACCCCGGGAGGGGATAGAAAAGGTCATAAAAACCCTATCGTTTTTCGTTTCCATCATGGACATTTCCCCTTTTCTCCGAGTAACAATATCTATAATCCGGCTTGCATACTCCTCTGGTACATTTACCGTAAGCTCCTCTACTGGTTCATGCAATACTCCGTTAATGCGTTTCTTTATTACCTGAGGCTGACCAACCTGTAATTCATACCCTTCCCGTCTCATGGTTTCTATCAATACCGACAAATGCAATACCCCCCTACCATAAACCAGCCAAGAGTCGGCAGAGTCCGTTTCTTCTACTCTAAGCGCCAAATTCTTATCCAGTTCTTTCATGAGCCTGTCATAGACATGTCGGGAGGTAACATATTTTCCTTCTTTCCCGAAAAAAGGAGAGTTGTTAATAGTAAACAACATACTCATAGTTGGTTCATCTATGGCTATTGTAGGTAGCGGTTCGGGGGTAGCAACATCGGCAATTGTATCCCCTATTTCAAAGCCTTCAACCCCAATAACAGCACATATATCACCACTCGTTACCTCTTTCACTTGCTTTCGCCCCAACCCTTCAAATACGTTCACCTCCTTTACTCGAGTTCGTGTTTGTCCGCCATTCCTGGAGCATAGCACAATTTCTTGTCCTTCCCTAATAGTTCCCCTATGCACGCGTCCTATAGCTATTCGCCCTTGGTAGTTCGAGTAGTCCAACGAGGTTATCAACATTTGCAAAGGGCCTTCTATACTTTTAGGCGCCGGTATATAATCTATAATAGCATCCAACAAAGGGGTTATATTGGAAGTTGGATGAGCCCAATCGTTGGACATCCATCCCTCTTTTGCCGAGCCAAAAAGAGTCGGAAAGTCCAACTGCTCTTCTGTTGCATCTAAGTTAAACATAAGGTCAAACACCAATTCTTGTACCTCCTCGGGCCTACAATTGGGTTTATCCACTTTGTTTACTACTACAATGGGTTTTAACCCCATTTCTATAGCCTTGCTTAGCACAAACCGAGTTTGAGGCATTGGGCCTTCAAATGCATCTACAAGCAATAAGCAGCCGTCGGCCATATTCAAAACACGCTCAACCTCACCGCCAAAATCTGCGTGTCCAGGGGTGTCTATAATATTAATTTTATGCCCCTTATAAGTGATAGAAACGTTTTTGGAAAGGATTGTAATGCCCCGTTCTCGTTCCAAGTCATTACTATCCAATAGCTGGTGCAGTTCTTCTTTTTCATCACGAAAAAGTTTACCTGCTTGCAATATTCTATCTACCAAAGAAGTTTTACCATGGTCCACATGGGCTATAATTGCAATATTTCGTATGCTCTGCATAAAACGGATAAAAAGGATATAAGGTAAATCCCTGGCACTCTCCGTATACGGGAGGTGCTTAGGTGTTTTATTTTAAGGTAGGCAAAGGTACAAATTCTACACTGTACACTTACGCTTAAAGAGTGCAAAACGGCACATTATAGTCTTTCCCATATCGAGAAGGAATAAGGATAACTATTTTCCTCATCTATTGGGTGTATCTCCGACTGCATACATACCCACTCTTCATTGCTCAAAGGGGGGAAATAGGTATCGGCATTTTCCCACACATGGTGTATGCGAGTAAGGTATAGCTTGTTAGCCCAAGGGAGCATTAACCTATATACCTCTGCTCCACCAATAACAAATGCTGTTTGCTTACCTTCTATCAATTTCAAAGCGGCTTCGGGGGTATGTACCACCTGTGCATTGGGTAATGTTAACGCCTCATCCCTGGATAAAACAATAAGGGAACGCCCGGGCAATCCGGCTGCAGGAAGGCTTTCGTAAGTTTTTCGGCCCATAATCACAGGGCACCCCATGGTATGGTACCTAAAATACTTTAAATCTCCACGTATGGCTCTTCCCCATGGCATATCGCCGTTAAGGCCTATTGCGCCCCTATCATCTAAGGCGGCTATTATAATTAATTCTGGGTTCATACAGATACTTGGGCTGAAATCGTTGGATATGGGTTATAGTTACTCAACTTAAAATCGGAGTAAACAAAATCATCTATCTGGGTAACCAACCTATTTAACTCCATTTTAGGCAAGGCCCGAGGAGTTCTGCTCAGTTGGAGGTCCACCTGTTCCAAATGATTCATATATATATGTGCATCCCCTATTGTATGAATAAAAGTGCCCGGTTGCAAATGGGTTACCTGGGCAACCATTAATAACAACAACGCATAGGAAGCAATATTAAAAGGCACCCCTAAAAACAAGTCGGCACTCCTTTGGTAAAGCTGTAAACTAAGTTTGTTATTGGCTACATAAAACTGAAAAAACATATGGCACGGTGGCAACTTCATCTCATCTAATTGCCCCACATTCCAGGCGTTTACTATGATGCGCCTACTATAGGGGTCTTCCCGAATCATTTCTATAGCCTTAGCCAATTGGTCATGAACACGCCCATCGGCCCCCTTCCATGCTCTCCACTGTGCGCCATAAATAGGGCCTAAGTTTCCTTCTGCATCGGCCCACTCATTCCATATCCGCACACCATTTTCTTGTAAGTAATGCACATTAGTGTCACCCTTAATAAACCAGAGTAACTCGTGTATAATACTCTTTAGGTGTACTTTCTTTGTGGTTAGCAATGGGAAGCCCTCCAACAAGTCGAACCTCATTTGGTGTCCAAAAGAGCCTATTGTACCAGTTCCCGTGCGGTCGTTACGTTCAGTTCCGTTTTCACGCACGTATCGAAGCAAGTCTAAATATTGTTTCATGAGGCTATAAAGTCTGTTTCTTTGGATTGCATATGCTCAAACCCTTGGGCTGTTAATGGGATCTGTTGCCCTCCCCGCGTAACTAAATAACAATCCGTTGTGTCATTGGTCGTATGCCCAATAATCGACACATCTGGCACTGTTTCTACTACATCTTTCAGCCCTAACGGCACTGTAAAAAGTAGCTCGTAATCCTCTCCCCCATGTAAGGCTGCCGTTAAAGGCGGTATATTCACCTCTTCTGCCATTAGGATTGTTTCGGTATCTATAGGTATTTTATCCTCATACAAAAGGATTCCAACGCCCGAAGCTTTAGCAATATGCAAAACTTCCGAGGACAACCCATCCGATACATCTATCATTGCAGTAGGGGTCACACCAGCTTGTTGTAAAGCAGCCCATACATCAACTCGTGCATAAGGTCTTAGCAGGCGTTGCAAAATATACTCTCGGCCCTCAAACCGGGGGGTAAAGTCGGGGCTACCATTAAAAGCAACCTTTTCTCGTTCGCAAAGCGTAAGCCCCATATAGGCAGCCCCTATATTTCCGCTAACGCAAAGCAAGTCGTGCAGTTGGGCACCGCTACGTCGTATAGCCTTTCCTTTGGGCACTCTGCCAATTACTGTAACGGATATCGTAAGGCCTGTTACGGAGGCCGTGGTATCGCCACCAATCAAATCCACACCATACACCTCACAGGCTTCATGTATACCGCCATACAAAGCCTCCAGGTCCTCTACCTTAAAACGAGCCGAGACTCCTACCGAAACCGTTATTTGTTCTGCAACTCCTCCCATAGCTACAATATCGGACACGTTGGCAGAAACAGCCTTAAACCCTAAATGCTTCAAGGGAACGTACACTAAATCGAAGTGCACCCCCTCTAAAAACATATCGGTAGAAACCAATAACTCTTGCTCTGCCTCTGGGGCTGTAAGTATGGAGGCATCGTCCCCCACTCCTAATATTGTGGAGGGTACTCTGGTATTAAAATCGGCCGTTAGCCGGTCTATCAGCGCGAATTCACCCAATTCTGAAAGTTCCATATATCGTTGCTGTATGTGTATCTATGAGTTTTACTTAAAGCCACAGGGCTATTTATAAGCTTCATTTGCTAAGATAATAATAAGAGGGCTAAGCTTCCAAACGGGCCCACCTCTTATCCTGCCAGCGCCCCGTTGTTACAAAGCGGTAACTAACAAAACCAATAAATATGTAGTACCATATTTCCACGGCAAAACACAAAGCCACGGGGCCACCATGCCCATACACAGCCCACACGGTGTACAATAAATAACCAACATTTAAAACCAGTTCCATGTAAAGGGCCATTTTTGTTGCCCCCGTAGCCGATACTGCAACAAAATAAACCTGCCCAACCGAGCACACCAAAAGAGCTAGTAATATCACATATAACACAGGGAGTGCCCCAGTTATAAGCTGTTGGTCATCGGTAAAAATGGATAAAAACAACTTTGGCAACAAACCTATAATCATTGCTATGCCAAACATTGTGGCAAAACTCATACGCCTTACCATACGGATATAACCGTTAATCGCCGATGAGTGACCAGCACCTATCAACTGGCTTACGGTTGTACTAACAGCTGTTCCATAAGCTATAACCGGCATATAAACAAATATGTACACACTACGTATTATAGTAGCAACAGCTAAGGACTGTTCTCCCAGTTTTTCTATAAACACAAAAAAGAAGGCCCACGAAAGGGTACTTACCAAGGCTTGCAACATTATGTATATGGATAGCTGTAAAATTCCCCTTGCCAATGGTGGCACTGGAGTAAGCATAGCTTTCCACGTAATCCCATACATTTTCCTATCCCCTTTTTTGCAAGTGTAAATAAGGAAAAAGGCAAAGGAGGCAAGCTCCGCCATAACCGACCCTATTGCCGCCCCCTTTACGCCTAAAGCCGGGAACCCCCAATGCCCAAAAATAAGAGCGTAGTCCAAAACCATATTAACCACTGCCATGGCTAACGAGTTGTAGGTAAGCACTTTGGTTCGGCTTATCCCCACATAAAAACACCTAAACAAGGCAGCACCAAATGCTGGAAAATAGCCCCAAATACGATAGTTCCAATAGTCCGATGCAGCTTGGGCCACAGCTCCCGAACTAAATATCTTCTTGAAAAAGAGTGCTCCCCACACCTCCCCCAACAATACCAAAACAACAGCTGCAAATAAAAGTATCATTGCGCTTTGGCCTAAAACCTGCCCCACCTCATTATACACCTGCCGGCCAACTTTACGGGCAATAATTATTTGAGTTCCGGTGCTAAGCCCAAAGCCAAGGGTAAAAACGCAAAAATAAATCATTGCGCCCATCGATGCCCCACCCAAAGCCACCTCACCAAGGCGTCCTAAAAAAGCTGTATCGGTTACACCTATAATGTTCTGGGTTAATAAAGATATAAACACAGGTATTGCAATATTCCATACCTGTTTAGGGGAATACTCTTTAGGGTTTAACACACTCATACAATAAGTATAACTTTACTACAAAGCTACATATTTCGGGGGGATTCTATTTTTCACTTCCTACCATGGTGTTACAGAAGCAGCCCCTTAAATAACACTATTATAGGTAACTTTGCCATAAAACCAACATCTTATGACTCCTAAGCCCATTCGTGCGGAAGATATGATTGTATCTCGCATCGAGCATTACACCCCCACCCTTTTCTTGTTAGAGCTACAACAAAGGCCTAACGCTGTACCGCTGCCCACCTATAAGCCTGGGCAATTTGTGCAACTACAAATACCCAATTGTAATGGAGTTTTTTTACGGCGCCCCTTCTCGGTTTATTACTCCAACAGCAGCCATATAGGGCTTTTAATACAAGTAGTGGGCCGCGGCTCTAAAAGGTTATACCATAGCCAGCCAGGAGATAAAATAAACGTACTTGGGCCATTGGGTAATAGCTTCTTGGAACCGCAGGGAAAACACCCCTTACTTATAGGAGGAGGCGTAGGCTTAGCCCCTATGTTAAGCCTTGGCGGTTGGCTTAAACAAAAAGGGTATACCCCAACCTTTTTATTAGGAGGAAGAAGCACAGAGGCCTTCCCCAACATAGATATGTTTAAAGAGTTTGGGAAGGTATACATAACAACAGAAGATGGGTCCTGGGGTGAAAAAGGAAGAGTTACGGAACACTCCTTATGGAATACCATACAAATATCTCAAATATATACTTGTGGCCCAACCCCCATGATGAAAGCAATAGCTAAAATAGCTGTAAATAAAGGTATTCCATGCCAAGTGTCGTTAGAAAACCAAATGGCCTGCGGTGTAGGGGTTTGTTTATGTTGTGTAGAACGCACTAAGCAGGGGCATAAATGCACTTGCACCGAAGGCCCAGTATTTGATATTCAGGATTTAGAATGGCAACAAGAAATTTAACAGTACGCATTGGAAACAAGGGGCTAAGCCTAAAAAACCCTGTTACTACAGCTTCCGGCACCTTCGGTAACGGAGATTTAATGAACAACATCTTCGACGTTAGTGCTTTAGGTGCTATTTTTTCCAAAGGTACCACCCTTATGCCTCGGGAAGGGAATCCACCTGTACGAATGGCCGAAACGGCATCTGGCATGCTCAATGCAGTAGGGTTACAAAACGGCGGAGTAACTTACTTTCGGGATCATATTTACCCAGTTGTAACAAAGTTAGGAACCGAGATAATTGTAAATGTTAGTGGGTCTACTATTTCCGACTACTGTCAAACGGCCGAGATTATAGCAGAGCTAAAAGATATCCCCGCAATAGAGCTAAACATATCTTGCCCAAATGTAAAGGAGGGTGGTATGGCTTTTGGAGTTACCGAAGAAGGGGTGCGTACAATTGTTAAAGCGGTACGCAGCTGCTACCCTTATACACTTATAGTTAAACTATCGCCTAACGTTACCGATATTGCTCGTATGGCTAAAATAGCCGAAGAGGAAGGTGCCGATGCCGTCTCTTTGGTTAACACTTTTTTAGGAATGGCTGTTGATGCCGAACACCGCAAGCCCAAACTTTCAACAATAACAGGAGGGTTATCTGGCCCTTGTATTAAACCTATTGCCCTACGAATGGTTTGGCAAGTTGCCCAAGCCGTTAAAATCCCGGTTATTGGCTTAGGTGGCATTTGTACAGCTAACGACGCCATAGAATTTATGCTTTGCGGTGCTACGGCTATACAAGTAGGCACCTATAACTTTATCAACCCCTACGCTGCACTCGATATTATATCGGGCATAGAGGATTATATGGATAGGCACGGGATTGAACAAGTAACGGATTTAATAGGAGCCTTAAAGGTGTAGACGACTTTACCACACCTTACCAGCCTTCATATAACAAAGAAGCGCGACACCTGAGAGAGGTCAGGTGTCGCGCTTTTTTACTTCTGAGCTTTTAGTCAGAAAGCCTCAATAATAGGCAAAAACTTATCTGCCGATAAAGATGCGCCCCCTATAAGGCCACCATCAACATCGGGTTTAGCAAAAAGCTCCGCAGCATTACCACCATTGCAGCTACCGCCATACAGGATAGTTGTATTATTGGCCAACTCTTGCCCATACTTTTTAGCTATGGTGTGCCGGATGTGTTCGTGTATCTCTTGCGCTTGCTCGGAAGTAGCGGTTTTACCAGTACCTATAGCCCATACAGGCTCATATGCAATAACGACCTTTGCAAAATCTTCGGCCGACAAGTTAAACAACGAAGCCTCTATTTGGGTATCTACAACCTGGAAGTGCTTTTCGGCCTCACGCTCTTCTAATACCTCGCCTACACAAAAAATAACGGTTAGGTTATTATCCAACGCCAACCGAACTTTCTTTGCTAAAGTTTCGTTACACTCTTTGTAGTACTGGCGACGCTCCGAGTGCCCTAATATTACAGCAGTAGCACCCGTAGAGGCAACCATGCTGGCAGAAACTTCCCCTGTATAAGCACCCTTTTCTTCTGCTGCACAGTTTTCTGCTGCCACAATAACAGGAGACCCTTTAACGGCTTCGACCACCGAGGTTAGGTGAGTAAACGGAACGCCTAAAACCACCTCACAGTTTAGTGATTTTCCGGCAATGCTTTCTTTTACGGCCTTGGCCAGCTCTACCCCTTCGGGTACAGTGGTATTCATTTTCCAGTTACCGGCCACAATGTTCTTTCTCATATCGCTTCTATTTTTATGGATTTAAATAAATGGAACATACATAATTAACGGGTACAGCTTTTTCTCCAAGCAATAACTACCCCTATTAAAAGGGTTGCCCCCAGCAATACCAAAGGGAGGAATGAGCGGAACAAGTTCCACGCCCAACGCTCCCAAGACAATGGGGCAAACGGCTCGTTCTTAAACAAAGGAGTTTGTATCTCCTTAACAATATCTGTTCCCGATATTTTACGAACTATCACCCCGTTTTGCAACAGCATAATGCCTGGATTGGAGCGTATTATAGTTTTCATTGTTGTTGCATCCATTCTTGCCAACGAAACATACGGGCACAAATGGCTCAACAAGTTATCTTGTTCTGGCGAAATGCCCCCCCCAATAACAAAATACACAACGCCCCCATGGGTGCTAATAATACTATTAAAGCTCTGCAAATCCTGCTTCCTATTGGTCCAGGACTTTAAGGCGTGCAAGTCGGATATCAGGATAAGAGCCACCTTTGGGGAAGATAGCACAGCCGTGGTGATATCCTCATTCTTTGTATTGTACAACCTAAAGTCGGCTGTTGAAGCAACAACGGACCTTTTATCGGGCTCGGGGTTCCCCTCCTGCCGCACATAAGTCCAGGTGCTATCTACCCCTGCCAACTCATCCAATGTAAAGGTACGCTCTTCACCATTCTTACGGTATACAAATTTGTATTCGCTACTATCCTCGTCCCCCTCATCGGGAGGAGTTGTTAAAGAAACACCTACTTTGTACGGACGAAAATCCACTGGAGGCAAGTGCGCTATTGAGTTGTATATAAACCACCCCATACCGCCAACAATTAGCAGGAGTTGTAAGAAATGGGTACTGCGGGGTAGCAGGGGGTATATATCCTTTCTTTTCCAAAACAGGTATACCGTAGGCAGCAAGAACACTAAATTCTTAACAAAGGTGGCTTTATTGCTAATCTTTAAAGCATCACCAAAACAGCCACAATCGGCAACAGGGTTAGCCTGCCAAATGTAAAAAGTTAGGGCGGTCATTCCCGACATTGTCAGCAAAAGCAATGTTGCTGTTACCCTGCGGAATGCTCCAGTTATTACAAAAACTCCTAATACTACCTCAAAAACACAAAGGGCGTACGAGAGCCCGTATTCTGTTCCGCCCCAGCCTTCCAGCCCAAAAGAGTGAAGATACTCTCCTACCTTTATGGCCGAGCCAATGGGGTCGATAGCCTTTACTGTCCCCGAAAAAATAAATAAGCACCCTAATATAAGGCGAGATAAAACTTGTAACGTCCTTCCCATAACAATAAAATAGAAGCACCCAAAGGCCTTACAAGGTTATTTTGCCTCTTCCATGTGGATTAGGGCGAACACAGCGTAAACTACCATATCCAAGTAATTAGCCTTAATACCTTCCGACACACAGGTTTTCCCATTATTGGCCTCAATCTGCTTAGTCCTAAAAACTTTTTGCAGTATTAGGTCTGTTATGGAGGCTACACTCATAGTGCGCCAGGCTTCATTGTAATCGTGGTTTTTGCATACAAGCAATTCACGGGATTGTGCCCGGATATTCTCGTACCATAACACGCACTCGTCCTCCTTGTAATTGGGCGCAGAGTCATAGCCTTGTTCCAGCTGTACAATAGCCATTATGCCATAATTCACAATTCCCATAAAGTCGGACCTCAAGTCGTCTCCAACCAACTGTTGTCCCTTCTCTTGTATGGAGCGTATACGGTTTACCTTAATCAAAATTTGGTCCGTAATGGATGCAGGCCTTAAAATACGCCAGGAAGCCCCATAATCCTTAAACTTAAGTTTAAACAAGCTGAAGCACTGCTCCATTATTGCATCATATTGATCAAGCGTATTAGAGTGAACACGCTTTCTCGACGCCATTAGGAACGAAAGGTCTTCCTCCTTGTTAAGTTCTCTAATAGGTTCTCCCTGCTTAAACAGGCGTAAGGATTTGTCGCCAATCAGTGTTATTTTTTCGCCATCAACAAGCAGCCTACACCCCTCCCGAAGTCCAGCCACGTACACCTCGGGATTCAGCACCATATATTCCAATATGCGCTGTTCTCGAGTTTCCCCACCATGCCCTTCGGGGTGAGAGTCCAAATAATGTGGGTTTATTTGAAACGGCACTAACCCTAAAGCATCCAATCCCTTAGGGTCCACAATAGGCATATCGTTGGTAGTCCGGATGGTTGGGCATGCCAAATTTGCCCCAGCACTCCAGCCTGCATAAGGAACGCCTTGCGCAACCAGCTTGCGTATAATTGGGATAAGGCCTTGCTCACGCACCTTCTTTAATAACTGAAAAGTATTACCTCCGCCCACTAAAATAGCTGAGGCTTGTTGTAATGTAGCTGCTGGAGTAGTGCTGCGGTGAAGCCCTTGCACTTGTATACCATACTCCTTCAAAGCGTTATTAACCTTTGCCTCATACTCATCGTACGAATAGGTAACTGCGGCATACGGAATAAACACAATATTATTGGTATTCCCAGCCAAATGCTTAGCCAAATCGGCAGCGGACTTTTCCAAATATTTTTCTCCTGGCGAAGCAGAATTCGATATCAGTAACAATTTATTCATAAGTAGGAGGCTTAGGCTAAATAAAAAAGTAGTTAGTTAAAAGGGCTCATTGTGTAAATTAGAATAATACAGCGGCCGATAGGCTGAACACCTTATTCTTTGCAGAAATAAAATCGCCTGCAGTTTGTGCAGCAGAACGGAAAGTATAGTCCGTAGAAACAGGAGCGGTATACTGGGCTGTAACTTGGAAGCGACCTATAATATCCACACCAATACCGGCATTAATGCCCACACCAACCTTTTGCGCTTTTACCTCCTGAAGACTTAGGTCCTTCACAACCTCGGGGCCATTATTGTTAAACATAAAGCTAAAGTTAGGGCCAACTTGTGCTATCAGCCTAACCATAGGCACAACAGGATACATTAACTTTAGGTTAAGGGGAATCTCAATATTATTGGTTTTGAGTACCTCAACAGCATTTTCTTTTGTGAGCTTACTACCCTTCTGAGAAAACAAAATGGCACCATCCACCGCCAAAGGCAATAGAGGGATACTAAACTGCGCCATAGGGCCAATATGAAAGCCCGTCATAGGAGAGGAGTCAAATGAGAGGTTCTTTACTGGCACACTCGAGAAGTTAGCACCCGCTTTAACACCAAACTTAAACTGAGCAGACAGAGGCTGAACCCCTATTAATGCCACAACAAAAAGAGCAAAAAACTTTTTCATACGATGTTATGCTAATACGTTATTAGTTAGGATATTGTGTATTATGGAAAGTAGAAGTATTATTTACAGTCCACACCACTTACAGTATTATATCAGAACAAAAATACTCAAAGGATTTCTCAATCCCAAAAAGCCCCC
>JAEWGA010000014.1 GCA_023388555.1 Bacteroidota bacterium
CCCCTGTTGGAGCGCCCCTTCATAAAAAACTCTATTATCCAACTAAGCGAAAATATGAGCAAAAACTTAAGTGCAAAATACGACCCTAAAGAGGTAGAAGATAAGTGGTATAAATACTGGATGGCCCACAATTGCTTTGGATCGGAGCCCGATAGCCGAGAGCCTTATACTATAGTTATGCCTCCCCCAAATGTTACAGGTATACTGCATATGGGGCACATGATGAATAACACCCTACAAGACGTTCTTATTCGTAGGGCTCGTATGATAGGGAAAAATGCTTGTTGGGTTCCAGGTACCGACCACGCCTCTATTGCAACAGAAGCAAAGGTTGTGAACAAGTTAGCTCAGCAGGGAATATCCAAAAACGACTTAACGCGCGACGAGTTTTTGGAACACGTTTGGGAATGGACCCACGAGCATGGTGGCATCATCATGGAACAACTCAAAAAAATTGGTGCTTCCTGCGACTGGAGCCGCACAGCATTCACAATGGACCCCATTCGTTCCCAGTCCGTAATTAAAGTTTTTGTAGACCTCTACAACAAAGGGTTTATTTACCGTGGCATTCGTATGGTAAACTGGGACCCTAAAGCTCTTACTGCTTTATCCGACGAAGAGGTTATCCACAAAGAGGAAAACAGTAAACTTTACTACCTCCGTTACAAGGTTCAGGAAGAAGATACCAAATACATTGTTGTTGCCACTACACGCCCCGAAACCATTTTTGGTGATACCGCCGTATGTGTACACCCCCACGACGAAAGGTACCAGTGGCTTAAAGGGAAACACGTAATAGTGCCAACGGTAAACCGGGCTATTCCTATTATTATGGATGAATATGTGGATAAGGAGTTTGGAACCGGATGCTTAAAAATAACCCCCTCCCATGATGTTAACGACTACATGTTGGGAGAAAAATACAACCTGCCTTCTATCGATATATTCAACCCTAATGGCACATTAAATAGCCATGGAGAACGGTATGAAGGGCAGGACCGTTTTGATGTTCGTAAAAACATTGTTCACGACTTAGAGGCTGCAGGCCTATTGGAGAAGGTGGAGGAGTATAAAAATAGCGTGGGCTACTCGGAACGTACCAATGTACCTATCGAGCCTAAACTTTCCACCCAATGGTTTGTACGCATGGAGGAGTTGTCGAAACCAGCTTACCGTGCTGTTATGGAGGATGCCGTTAGGTTAATTCCTGCCAAGTTTAAGGGTATGTACGCCCATTGGATGGAGAACATAAAAGACTGGTGTATTTCGCGGCAATTATGGTGGGGGCACCGCATTCCAGCCTACTTCTTGCCCGATGGTAGCTATGTTGTAGCAGAAACGATAGAGGAAGCCTTAGAAAAAGCCCAAGAAAAAAGCCAAAACAAATTATGTAAGGAGGACCTGAAGCAAGACCCAGACTGTTTGGATACTTGGTTTTCGTCCTGGTTATGGCCAATGTCGGTATGGGGAGATGTTTTCGATACCGAAAACAAAGAACTAAAATATTACTACCCAACAAGCGACTTGGTGTCGGCCCCCGATATCCTCTTCTTCTGGGTAGCTCGTATGATAATAGCCGGGTATGAGTACATGGGGGAAAAGCCCTTTAACAACGTATACCTAACGGGAATTGTTAGGGATAAGGTGGGGCGTAAAATGTCCAAACAATTAGGAAACAGCCCAGACCCCCTACTCCTTATAGAAAAGTATGGTGCCGACGGGGTGCGGATGGGGCTACTTACAGCAGCTTCTGCAGGCAATGATATCCTTTTTGATGAAGCTCTTTGCGAGCAGGGAAGAAACTTTAACAACAAAATTTGGAACTCCTTTAGGCTGGTTCAGGGGTGGGAAGCAGACCCCAACAAAAAGCCCGACTCTGGTGCAATAGCCGCACAACAATGGTTTGGAGAACTCCTTTTCTCTACACAAAAAGAATTGGACGACTTATTTTCCAAATACCGGATTAGCGAGGCCATGATATTGCTGTACAAAGTAATACGAGACGACTTTTCCGGCACCTATTTGGAGTTGGTAAAACCAGCTTATGGTTCGCCAATATCGGCAGAAACCCTGCAGTGTACCCTACAATACTTCGAGCACCTGCTACAGCTATTGCACCCATTTATGCCTTTTATAACAGAAGAGTTGTGGCAGGCGTTGGCCAGCAGGCAAGATGGCGAAACACTAATGCTGGCGCAACTACCTGCAATGCGTCCTGTTAACAACCAGCTACTACAAGAAATGGATACCGCACGTAACATAGTTACCGCTATCCGGAATCTTCGTAACACAAAAGGGCTCTCTCCTAAGGTTGCTTTACCTTTGTTTGTTGGCACCGAAGGTGTTTCCGCTACCGTTAAGGCCGTGGTGCAAAAGCTGGCTAATATCTCGGAGCTTATAAGCGAAACCAAAGATGGTGCTGGGGTTGCCTCGTTCATCATTGGTACCCAAACCTTTGCTATACCGTTAGAAGGGTTGGTGGATAGCTCGGAAGAGCGCAATAAATTAGAAGAGCAGCAGGCCTACTATACACAGTTCTTAAAATCGGTCCAAGCAAAATTATCAAACGAAAACTTTGTGAGCCGAGCACCAAAGAATGTCGTGGAGCTTGAGCGCAAAAAAGAAAGCGATGCTTTGGAGAAACTGCGCCAAATAGAGCAACAACTTTCTAAGCTATAACTATACACCTAAATTCGTTCCTTATGGATACAGTGGGAAAAGATAGGGGGCTTATTGAAGGACTATTCAATACCTTCTACACCTTGGCCGAACAAAAAGGTATATTTTCTATCCATGACATATACCTACAAGTAAACCCCGAGCACGGAGAACTAACCATTGCCAACGAAGATGGCAGCCTAAAAGTGTCCGAAAACATTTTTAGTTGGATTCCCACCGAAGGGGAAAGCTCTTTGGCATTGATGGACAAGGCAACCGAAAGCATTACTGCCAGTGTTCGTATACTTTACGAAAAAGGCTTTTTCGACCAAATAATTTTCCATACGCCTCTATCCGTTATTTTAGAGCAGCCTCATAATAATACGCAGCAAGAGCTTCTGCTCATCGACGACGATTGGGTAAACCTGGATGCTCCAATCATGGAAGATGTGGATAAGGAGCTGGACCTCTTTTTTGAAGAGCTTATGCGCGATTGTGACAAATAAATACGTATCTTTGTGTCCGTCTTGCTAATAAGAACCTCTAAACTATTTTTAGAGTTGCCAAAGTGGCTCAGTTGGTAGAGCAATACATTCGTAATGTATGGGTCGCGGGTTCGAGTCCCGCCTTTGGCTCATAATAGCTTGGATTAAGGTAGGGTCTCTCCAATAGGGCCCCTACCTTTTCTTCTTTTCATAAACGAGCAAAAGAACAAAGCTAAGTTTGTATATTTGTTTAAGGTAACTACAGGACACCGCTAAAAACAACTCCAATATCCCTATTTACCCAATTATGACAACTCGAATCACCCAACTATTCGGAATAAAGTACCCTATCATATCTGGCGGCATGGTATGGTGTAGTGGCCACAAGTTAGCAGCAGCCGTAAGTAATGCTGGCGGCTTAGGTTTGCTGGGGGCTGGCTCAATGACGGCCGATATTTTACGAGACCAAATACACAAGGTTAAACAGGAAACCCCAAAACCTTTTGGTGTAAATATACCCCTTGGACGAAGAAACGTAGAGGAACTAATGGCCGTAATTGTCGACGAAAAGGTACCTATTGTGTTCACCTCTGCAGGAAACCCCAAACTATGGACCGCCCACCTACAACAACACAACATACGCGTTGCCCACGTTGTTAGTAGCACTACATTTGCACTTAAAGCACAGCAAGCCGGTGTGGACGCCATTGTGGCAGAAGGATTCGAGGCTGGTGGGCATAACGGGCGAGAAGAAACAACCACTCTGTGCTTAATACCCGAAGTTGCCAAACACGTAAACATACCATTAATGGCGGCCGGAGGTATTTACAATGGCCAAACAATGGCGGCAGCAATGTGCCTTGGTGCCGAAGGGGTACAAGTGGGAACAGCCTTTGCCCTATCGGAAGAAAGTTCGGCACACCCAAACTTTAAAAGACATTGTATAGGCTTAGGCGAAGGCGGGACTAAACTGTTGCTAAAAAAAATAGGGCCCGTACGATTGTCGCAAAATGCTTGGCGCAATAAAGTTGAAGAAGCAGAAAGCAGAGGCGCCTCCGCTGAAGAATTAAAAGAAATCCTGGGCTTTGGCCGTAGCAAGATAGGCATCTTTGACGGCGATTTAGAGGAAGGCGAATTAGAAATAGGGCAAGCCAGTGCTAACATCTCGGAAATATTACCCGTGGAGGTTATAATAACCAATATGGTATCTGAATACAAGCGCGTGCTTTCTGGCTTAAATATTCCGAACGAGTAAAGCCCCGCAACAATGATACTAAAAGAGCTATCGCTTACGAACTATAAAAACATAGAGTCGGCCCACCTTCAGTTCTCGCCAAAACTCAATTGTATAATTGGCTCTAATGGCATGGGGAAAACAAACTTGCTCGATAGTATCTATTTCCTCTCCTTTGCCCGGAGCTATGTGTACTTGCCAGACAATATGCTAATACGGCAAGGTGCCGACATCGCGATAATTGAAGGCACATACGAAATTGATGACACTACCGAAAAACTTCTTTGCGGCTTGCGCCGTGGTAAAGCCAAAACCTTCCGACGCAATAAAAAGGAGTATAAAAAAATTTCGGCTCATATAGGGACCTTCCCCTTGGTAATGACCTCTCCTGCCGATTTCGATTTAATAACAGGCGGAAGCGAAGAACGCAGGAAGTTTATGGATACCATTATATCCCAACACTCTGCGCCTTACCTCACAGCCCTTATCTACTACAAAAAATTATTAGAACAACGCAATACTCTATTAAAGCAGTTCAGCATCGATTTAAAAACCCTATTGGTATTAGAAGAGCAAATGGCAATATATGCGTATAAGATATTTCAACACCGATGCCTCTGGCTAAAAGAAACTGCCCCGCTCTTCCTGAACTATTACCACTACATATCCAATAACCAGGATGATGTAGCCTTGGGCTATATAGGATCCTTTGAAACGCCATTGGAAGAGATTACAGCCGATAGCATCAAAGCCGAGTGGATAGCCTCACGAGATAAGGACAAAGCCTTAGGATACACTTCAAAAGGCCCACACAGGGACGACTTAGAAATGCTCCTAAACACAGCTTTAATTAGGAAAACAGGCTCGCAAGGGCAAAACAAAACATTCCTAATCGCACTCAAATTTGCGCAGTTTAAAATGCTTAGCGACCTGTATCCCAGGTTATCCCCTATCCTTCTCCTCGATGATGTTTTTGACAAACTGGACTCTCACCGAGTAGATAGAATTGTGCAACTCGTGGCAAGTAACGATGAATTTGGACAAATATTTATGACCGACACCAACCGAAAGTATTTAGACCAAATCCTATCTCAGCTTCCCCCATCGTCCTACTCTATCTTCCAGGCCAACAGAGGTGAATTCACCCAGATATGAAACGATACAAGCCCGAACACGTCCGCACCCTTCTTCAACAACAAAAGCAAGACCAAAACAACATACAATACCTCCTGTGCCTAATTGAAATACATAGGCTTTGGCACAGCTTACCTTCCGAAGCATTAAGAACAATTCCCATAACCCCCCGAATAAACGCAAAAGCAGAGCTAATACTGCAATGCCCCAATGCACCTATGCGGACCTACATACTAGGGCAACTAAAGATTATCCACGAACACTTCGCCCCGCTTTTAGAGAAACTAAATGTAAAAACAATACGTATAGAGTTTTAATCCCCCTACCCCTACAACCATAAAAAACGTTATACGCAATTCCTGTGTATTGCAAAACAAAGAATAATAACTACCTTTGCGGAGCATAAAAGGAAACAGAGGCCTCCTCTGTAACTTTCAATTCGGGCTCTTAGCTCAGCTGGTTTAGAGCATCTGCCTTACAAGCAGAGGGTCGGCGGTTCGAATCCGTCAGGGCCCACTTTCAAAAGCGGCCGTTTATCTTCTTAACAACAGCACAGAAGAGAAACGGCCCCTTTTGTATTCCAAGCCGCACAACCAGAATAGTTAATGAGCGGATTTTCGTATCTTCGCAGTTGGATATTGTAGCGAAACATTATTACATGAATATATTACAACGCTCGCTGACCATTTTAGGTAGCATCATAACAATAACCATTTTGTCCTCATCCTGCTCCGAGTATGCTCGCATACAAAAAAGTAGTGACATTATGGAAAAGTACTCGTATGCAAAAAAATACTACGAGGAAAAGAAGTATAGCAGAGCCGCTAACTTGCTGGACGAAATTGTACCATACCTAAAAGGCTCTTCCGAAGCCGAGAACTCGTTATTCTTATTGGCCCAAACCTATTACGCTTTAGAGGATTACCAAACAGCACAACTAAAGTACAAGGAATACTACACCACTTATCCCTCGGGGCATTTTGCCGAAGAAGCAATGTTTTATTCGGGCTACGGGTTATCGTTGGACGTACCCGACCCTCGGCTGGACCAATCCAAAACATATGAGGCAATTCGTGAGCTACAAAACTTTGTGGACACATACCCCCAAAGCAATAGGGTAAACGACGCAAAAAAAATACTCTTCCGCCTACAAGAGCAGTTGGCCTACAAAGAGCTATTGGCAACCAAACTTTATTACAACCTTGGTAGTTACCTGTTTAATAACTACGAGTCGTGCATTGTAACAGCCCGGAATGCAATAAGAAACTACCCTTACTCCGACTACAAGGAAGAGTTTCATTACTACGTGGTACGCTCTTTATACGAGATTGCACGAAATAGTATTATTGAAAAGCAGCAAACACGCCTGCGCGACCTGCGGGACGAATACTACAACTACCTAAACGAATACCCCCAAGGCAAACATTTAAGCGAACTGAAAAACTACTTCGAGTACGCAGAAAAAAATATCCGCGAAGAATAAACTACTCTAAATACATTCCTAAAATGGAAAACAAAAGAAATACTGTGCCCATGAGCACCGTTACCCGAGACCTCAACGAGTTTAGAGAAAAAACTGGTAACCTCTACGAGACCGTTGTTATTATGTCCAAACGGGCAAACCAAATAGCCCAAAACATGAAAAAAGACCTGGAAGAAAAACTCCAAGAATTCTCTTCCTACAGCGACAACTTAGAGGAAGTAAATGAAAACGAGGAGCAAATAGAACTCTCCAGGCATTATGAAAAGCTCCCCAAACCAACCCTAATAGCCGCAAAGGAATTACAAAACGACGAAATTTACTTCCGGAACCCTAACAAACGAACGGAAGAAGAGGTGGCTAACGATGACTTCTAAACAGCACCCATGATACAACGCAAGCAAACCGTATACTTATTGCTCTCGAGTGTACTAATGTTATTGCTGCCATTCCTGGACAGCTTTTCGGTAATTACCTCCGATAACGTATACAACCTTAACAGTTTAGGCTTCTATAACTCCTCCTTGGGTGTAGAAAATTTATACCAACCCACTTGGGGCTTGTTTGGGCTTAATGTAGCGGTAATACTTTTACCCCTAATTACAATATTCTTGTACAAACTAAGGGTGCTTCAAATGCGACTAACAATTTTTAGTCTGCTCCTAAAAATTGGCCTACTTGCACTGGGGGCATTTTATATTTACATGTTTAAAGAAGCCCACCCAAAAACAGTTTCAATGTACGCAACACCTTGGATTGTACTACCAGTTATAAGCATAGTGTTTGATGCCCTTGCCCACAGAGGTATAGCCATTGACGAACGCTTGATTCAATACCTAAACAGTGGACGACTAAGGTAAGCCACCATAAACAAAAAAAGCGAGCAGGGGCATTCAGGCGTAAGCTGAAATGTCCCTGCTCGCTTCTTTATATAATGTATACACACTACATACATTAATACAAGCTGAAAAAAAAGAACTACACCATGATAGTGTAAGCGTTACAAGCTGCTCCCGTAAAATTTAGCTATGAAGAAGCATATGGTACGCTGTTTTGCTTTCCCTACTATTGTATATATATAAATGATTTATTACCTTTGCAGAGCAATTCCACAGAGGACGCCTGTTAGGTGCCTACGGAATTAGGAGAGATGGCAGAGTGGTCGATTGCGGCGGTCTTGAAAACCGTTGAGGTGAGAGCCTCCGGGGGTTCGAATCCCTCTCTCTCCGCTGGAAGTACTCTGAAATTCAAAGTAAATAAAATTTCAAAAAACAGTAAGTGTCGTAACTTCAGCGAGTTACGACACTTTTATTTTATGCTTTCATAT
>JAEWGA010000001.1 GCA_023388555.1 Bacteroidota bacterium
TCTTGGTGCTGTCCAAACATAAGCCCGACACCAAAATCCAGTTCATAGATGCCAGCCGAGAAGGATTCTTTACGAAAGAAACCAACAACAATGTACTGGAGGATAAGCATATAGACAGGATTATAGATATCTTCGATAAAAAAGAAGATGTTGATTACATCGCCAAATCGGTCGATTATAAAGCCATTCTTGAAAATGATTATAATTTGTCGGTAAGCAGTTATATTGAGGTGGAAGACACCCGCCCGAAGACCGACATCAAGGAGCTGAACGAACGCATCCGTCGTATCGTGGCACGAGAAAACGAGTTGCGTGCTGAAATAGATAAAATAGTAGCTGAATTGGAGGAGGGTGAGCTATGAGTAAGTTACAAGAATTGATACGGGAGCTTTGCCCGGATGGGGTGGAGTACAGGAAGCTGGGGGAAATTGCTACCATAAAAAATGGTAGGGATTATAAACATTTAGGCAAAGGGAATGTTCCTGTTTATGGCTCTGGTGGAATAATGACTTACGTTGATACTTATGTATATAATAAGCCAACAGTTTTAATTCCACGTAAAGGTTCACTTGGTAATTTGTTTTATGTAGATACACCATTTTGGAATGTTGACACCATTTTTTACACAGAGGTTGATACGCAACAAATTGACGTGAAATATTTATATTACTTATTGGCTAAGGGGCGCTTAGAGAATTTGAACAAAGCAGGTGGAGTTCCAAGTTTAACTCAATCCATTTTAAATAAAATAATGCTGCCTGTTCCACCTCTTGAAGTGCAAGAAGAAATAGTCCGCATTCTTGATCACTTTACAAACCTTGCAGCGGAGCTGCAAGCGGAGCTGCAAGCGGAGCTGCAAGCGAGGAAGGAGCAATACGAGTATTATCGGAATAAGCTACTGAGTTTCAATAATAAGAATGGGGAGTGCGCAGGCGTAACCTGGATGAAAATGAGTGAGATCGGTGACTTTTACAGCGGGCTTTCAGGAAAATCTAAATCGGATTTTGAAAATGGCAATTCAAAATACGCCACATATATGAATGTGTACAAAAATTTAGCGTTAAACATTCATATGAATGATATGGTGAAAATCGAAAAGGGAGAAAAGCAAAACACAATTCAGTATGGAGATGTCCTGTTCACTGGTTCTTCGGAAACACCAGACGAGTGTGGTATGTCATCGGTTGTTACAGAAGACGTTTCTGAATCAATTTACCTTAACAGCTTTTGTTTTGGTTTCCGTCTATATGATAAATCGCTGTTTTTCCCCGACTTTCTGAAACATCTTTTACGCAGTAAGGCTATGCGGGCAGAAATAACCAAAACAGCCAATGGAGTAACTCGATTTAATGTGTCCAAAAAATTAATGGGGAAAATTTTACTTCCAATTCCCTCGTATAAAGAACAAATACGATTAGCAACCATTCTTGACAAATTCGAAGCATTGGTAAACGATTTATCGCAAGGTTTGCCGGCAGAGATAGCCGCAGTGCAGGAGCAATACGAATATTATAGGAATAAATTACTGTCGTTCCCAAGAATCTAAATAAGCGCATAATATGGCACAGTATAATACCATAGCAGAGTCGAACAACTTCATTGTACTTGATGCCTACACCAAGTATAATGAACTTCATGAGCCTTCGGTGGCTTATCAGTCGGAAGCCAGCCTGGAACGCGAATTTATTCAGGATTTGGTGAACCAAGGCTATGAGTATCGCCCGGATATATCAACGTGTGAGGCACTGCTTGCCAATGCCCGTATGCAGATTCAGAACCTTAACGAGGTGGTGTTTTCCGACAAGGAATGGCTACGGTTTGTGGAAGAATATTTGGACAAGCCGGGAGACACCCTGGTAGACAAGACACGCAAGATTCACGATAACCACGTTTGTGATTTTGTTTTTAACGATGGGCATATTAAGAACATCTATATTGCCGACAAAAAAAACATTGCCCGTAATAAGGTGCAAGTAATCAACCAGTTTGGGCAAACTGGGACACAAGCCAACCGTTATGATGTTACTATTCTGGTCAATGGTTTGCCATTGGTACATGTTGAATTAAAGAAACGTGGCGTTGCTATCCGTGAAGCATTCAATCAGGTTCACCGCTATTCCAAAGAAAGCTTCAATGGTGACCATTCCCTTTTCAAGTATATTCAGCTGTTTGTTATTTCGAATGGTACGGACAGCCGTTATTTTGCCAATACGGTTGAGCGCAACAAAAACAGCTTTGACTTTACCATGAACTGGGCGAATGCGAAAAATACCGTGATAAAGGACCTCAAAGACTTTACAGCGACTTTTTTCCAAAAGAACACTCTGCTCAATGTCATTTTCACCTATTCTGTCTTTGACACCAACAACACTTTGCTTGTAATGCGCCCGTATCAGATTGCTGCGACAGAGCGTATGCTGTGGAAAATAGGAAGCGCATACCAGGCAAAAAAATGGTCTACCACCGAAGGTGGCGGATATGTATGGCATACCACAGGCTCGGGGAAAACGCTTACCAGTTTCAAGGCAGCACGGTTGGCAACCCAACTGGACTTTATAGATAAGGTCTTCTTTGTGGTTGACCGCAAGGACCTTGACTATCAGACGATGAAAGAGTATCAGCGGTTCTCTCCGGGTAGTGTCAACGGGTCTGAAAGCACAGCCGGACTGAAACGGAATATAGAGAAGGATGACAACCGGATTATCGTCACTACAATCCAGAAACTGAATAATCTGATGAAAAGTGAAGACAATTTGCCCGTTTACCAGAAGCAGGTTGTTTTCATTTTCGATGAGTGCCATCGGTCCCAATTTGGTGAAGCGCAAAAGCAGTTAAAGAAAAAGTTCAAGAGGTATTATCAGTTCGGTTTTACAGGAACTCCCATATTCCCGGCGAATGCTTATGGCTCGGAAACAACGGCAAGCGTGTTCGGCAGGGAATTGCATTCATACGTGATAACGGATGCCATCCGCGATGAAAAAGTATTGAAATTCAAGGTCGACTACAACGATGTAAGGCCTCGTTTCAGAAATATAGAAAGAGAGCTTGACGAACAAAAACTAAGTGCCGCAGAAAATAAACAGGCATTACTTCATCCCGCCCGTATAAAAGAGATTTCGCAATATATTCTGCGCAACTTCAGAATCAAGACCCATCGGAACCAAAGTGGTAGCAAAGGCTTCAATGCTATGTTTGCTGTAAGTAGTGTGGAGGCAGCCAAATGCTACTATGAAGAGTTGAACCTATTGCAGAAAGGTGTGGAGAAGCCGTTGAAAATAGCTACCATATTTTCTTTCGCCGCCAACGAAGAGCAAAGCGCAATAGGTGAAATACTTGATGAAAACTTTGAGCCGTCGGCAATGGACCTAAGTGCAAAAGAATTTCTGGCAAAAGCCATTGCCGATTATAATACGCTGTTTGGAACAAGTTATGGCATTGACGGGAAAGAGTTTCAGAACTATTACAGGGACCTTGCCAAAAGAGTGAAAAATAAAGAGGTGGATCTTATAATTGTTGTAGGTATGTTCCTGACCGGTTTTGATGCCCCTACTTTGAATACGCTGTTTGTAGACAAGAACTTACGTTACCATGGATTGATACAAGCATTTTCCCGCACCAACCGAATTTATAATGCGACCAAGACATTTGGCAATATCGTTACTTTCAGAGACCTCGAAAAACATACGATTGATGCCATAAAATTATTCGGTGATGAAAATACCGCAAATGTAGTGCTGGAAAAAAGCTACATGGAATATTTGGAAGGCTTCAAAGATATTGCTTCGGGCAAGGTGCGGAGAGGGTATATTGAAATTGTAAAAGAACTGAAGGATAAATTCCCCGATACAGACAATATTATTACAGAACAGAGTAAGAAAGAGTTTGTCTCGTTATTTGGCGAATACCTGCGGGTGGAAAACATATTGCAGAATTTTGATGAGTTCACTAAGCTCAAGGCTTTTCAAACAATAGACACAGAAAATCCGGTTGCAATAGAAGCGTTTAAGAACGATTATTTTGTCACCGATGACGAGATTGCAAAAATGCAGAAATTGCAGATGCCGTCCGATAGGAGCATTCAGGATTACAAATCGACTTATAACGATATACGGGATTGGTTAAGACGGGAAAAAGAGGGAAGGAAGCCGGAAGAGTCAAGGATAGACTGGGATGATGTCATTTTTGAAATAGACTTGCTTAAATCGCAAGAGATAAACCTTGATTATATTCTTGAGCTGATTCTTGCAAATAACCAAAAGAAGATGGATAAATCTTCATTGATAGAAGAAATCCGCAGGGTTATACGGTCGAGTGTGGGCAACAGATCCAAGGAAAGCTTGATAGTTGATTTTATCAATGACTCTAATCTCGATGCCTTTTCTGATAGAACTGAAATTATCAAAGCATTCTTTGAGTATGCGCAAACGAAGCAAAAGAAAGAAGCATTGGATTTGATAGTAAGTGAAAATTTGAATGAAAGAGAAGCCAAGCATTATCTGGAAGTTTCTTTAAGACGTGAGTACGCCAGTGAGAATGGAACCGACTTTAATAACATCCTGCCCAAAATGAGTCCGCTAAACCCCTTGTACCTGACTAAAAAACAGAGGGTGTTTGAAAAGATCTCCGCTTTTGTCGAAAAGTTTAAAGGTGTTGGTGGACAACTATAATCTTATTGATATGACAAACCTATAGAGAGCAGGTACTTCCAACACCAGAGATAAAAGTTGTTCCACCATTTGTGAACCTTACAATATGGTTTAATTACTCACTGGCTGGAGGTGTAAAAGCATCTGCACCCCAAGTGATGATGATTTCACCCCAAGTCACACCCCAAGTGATGATGATTTTACCCCAAGTCACAACGAAATACATAATCAGGCGAATATCATTACACCCCAAGATAAGGTGTTTGAATTTTGTAAATCACCGAAGAGTATCGTTGAAATAGCCGAAATGCTTGGAGTGAATGATAGAAGATGGGTACGAAAGAGATATATTGCTCCCTATATCGGCACAAAACTGCAAATGACCATTCCTGATAAGCCCAATAGCCCAAACCAGAAGTATGTAATTATCAAAGATTGATGTGGAAGTAGTCAAAGTCTTTGCCCATCCAAAGGTTTTGGCTACTTTTACTGTTGAGCTATTTGACAGTAAAACATAGCGAAACGTTGAAAATTGCACGGTGTCTGAGTCGTTACCGCCAATTTTCGAATAGTCCGCTAAAAGTTTATTCTTCAACTGGTTAAGTCAAACTGTTGAAAATCTAAAATATAAGTTGCTATGAAAAAGGGGGTAGTAATAGGTTGCCTCTTTATAATTTGCCTTTTTTCCACCACAGTGGCATGGGGATGGGGGCCCGTGGGGGGGCAGTGGTCCGACTGGACGCAGAAGACCCCTCGGTTCCGTTACGAAAAAGGCCGTTTAACCTTGTTGCCAGCCGAAGAGTCGGGCCGTGCATTGATGCGATGCAACTACCCTGCTGTTGCCGATAACATGCAGTGGGAGCTGCCTTGCTTGTTGGACCGTAAGCCTACAAACAAAAACTACTTTAAGTTTTACCTGTTTTTTTCGGAACAAGGTGGAAGGGAAAGTTGGTTTTATGTAGCTCCCGATAACTCGGGCGAGGCAGTGGCTTTGTTTGAGGAGTGGCGGCCGGTTAATACCACACAAGTGAACACCCAAAAACTTGCTACAATAGTCCTTTCGTTGCCTTCTATGGACTGGCAGAACCTTACCATACGGGTGGTTAAACAGGGAAATAGCTTGCAGTTAAAGGCAACGAATCCCAGGGTGCGGCCTATGGAAGCGCCCGCTGTAAAGGTGGAATTAGGTAGCAAACTAACCCCACAAATGAGCTTGGTGGCTAATTATACACGTACACTAACAGCCACTGTAGCATGGAGGCTCCCTACCGTGTGGAGCCAAGAGGCTACACAACCACCGCAAGTGGAGGTGCTGGACATTCAGCAACCCAGCAGTAGGCAACTGTTGGTTAGGTTGGATAAGTCCCTGGGTATGGATTTGGCCTCGGCAACCTTAAATGCAATACCGGTGCGGTTGTTGCCAACAACAAACCCGCAAACATTGCTACTGGAATTACCCGAGCCTATACAGCCTGGAACGGTGTATACACTTGTGGTAAATGATGTTACGGACCAATGGGGTAATAAATTCCCTCTGTCAATAACGTTTGATACCCCCAACGAAACAACTCCTGCAGCCCCAAGCCAATTGCCAGTAGCCTTGCAAATTACCGAGGTGATGAGTTCGCCCCCCGCCGAGGGCCCCCTAAAAGGGGTAAAGTACATAGAGTTGTACAACGGGTGGGAGGCCCCCGTAGAGTTGTCGGGCTATACGCTTAGGCACGGCTCAAAAAAAATAAAACTCCCCAATGGGGTGATACCGGCACGTAGCTATGTGTTATTGGTACCGGGACAAACCCCAACGCTTTCGGACGCCCCCCAGTATGAACTAAGTCGCTTCCCTACATTAACCGAGAAAGGCTCGTATAGCTTGGTGTTGTTGCAGGATAACGAGGAGGTGGACCGCTGGGATATAACTCCCTACTCTTATGGTTACGGGCTGCCTGCCGGGCAAGCCTCTATAGAGCGCGTAACCTTTGGTGAACAGCCCCTTAGCTTACGCTCCCGAAACCCCAAAGGCGGAACTCCTGGCCTCCCCAGTGGTATTGTGCCTCCGCAACAAGTACCCCCCGGTGCTGTAGCTATAACCGAGGTGCTTTTTAGCCCTAAAACAAGAGGAGAAAAGTATTTGGAGTTGTTTAATACCACAGCAAATAACATTGATTTGGCGGACCTTTACTTTGCCTACCGAAGTAGCCCAGACGCCAACTACTCCTATGCTTATGTTACCAAAGATAGTAGGCCTATACCGCCTGGAGGGTATGCGGTGCTTACCCCCTACCCGCAAACCCTTGTGGAGATGTACCCCGGTTGTAGGGCCGAGGCGTTGGTGGAGTATATAGCCTTCCCCTCTTTTGGGAGTACGTATGCCGATATCCAGCTACGAAGCCGAGCCTCAAATGGGGTTACGGACCACATAGTTGTGCGCAAGCAGTATTACGGAACAAACGTTACCGCAACAGGAAAGGCTCTGGAGCGCATAGGTCCAAAGCAGGACGGAACACTACCCGCCTCGTGGCAAGTAGCCTTGGAGAGCGTGGGCTATGGCACGCCTACCCTTGCCAACTCGGTTGCGGGGAATAGTACAACTACCCCCAATAATATATTGGAACTGGATACCTTATTGGAAGCGTTGGAGCACTACGAACAGGCCGACATGCGTGTTTATAGCCCATTGGGAAATTTAGTTGCCGAGGCGCATGGCCCCGATGTAGAACCCTTACTCCTTGGCTTTAGAAACGGACAAAGTTTTTTGCAACCAGGAATTTATGTGTTGCATTTAACAATACAACCTACTGGGAAATTGGCCCCCATACGCTATACTGCCAAGTGGCTGCTGCGCTGGTAAGAAAAGATAACGAGGTGAATTGCCTCTTTCTTCCCCCTAAAAAACTTCCCCTAAAAAGGTTTGTGTTTAACTTTTAGGGAAGCCTATAAATAGGGATTTATGTTGTAGCTCTTTGGGTTTTGTTTGTGCAAGATGGTGAATTTTGATTTTACTATAAAGCGTTGTGGGCGGGTTGCTGTATGGGCAGGAGTTTTTTACAACAGTTTGGTTGCTTTTGCCTTATATCGGGCTTGTTTGTTTGCCTTTGGGTGTGTGCAGTGCAGGGGTAGTTTTGTATCTTTGTTGTATACCTTAATTATATGGTTTTTATGGACAAGAAACTAACTATTGCGCTTGTAGCTCACGACAACCGTAAGGCCGAAATTGTAGAGTGGGCTGTACACAATATCCGCTTTTTATCGGAACATAAATTAGTATGTACTGGAACCACTGGCAAGCTTATCCAGGAGGCTTTTAGCCGGGTTGCCGGAGGAGCTGAGGTGGAGATAGAGTGTAAACACTCGGGGCCGCTTGGCGGAGATGCCGAGATTGCTGCAATGGTGGTGCGCCATGAGGTAAACCTTGCGGTGTTCCTGATAGACGACCTGAACTCGCAACCCCACGAAGCCGATATACAAATGTTGCTCCGCCAGTGTAGGGTGCATAATGTGCCAATAGCTTGTAACCGATACAGTGCCGACCTTATGATTACAAGCACCTTGTGGGACGACCCAAGCTACGTGCCAACCGAGCCTAAATACCAGAAGTTTGAGCGCGAACAGTTTGAGCAGGAGCACAAACCTGATGAAAAGTAAGAGGCTCCTGTTACTCCTTTGGGGGGCTTGTGTATTAGGGAGCTTTTCGGTGCAGGCACAAAAACGTGTAGAGCATAGTTTGCTGCGCCCCGACTCCGTTAGGGTTCAGTCCTGGCAACCTTGGTTGCATACCACACCAACGGCAGCATTGGTACAAGTAGGTATGCCGTGGTTAGGTTATAACTTGCTGCATTACCACCAGGACGTAGCGCACCGCGCCACAGCACACCACTTTGCAAGTAAGTGGGGCGGCAAGTGGGACGCTTATGTGATACCCCTTCCGCTAATGACAACATGGGGAATGCGTTGCGCTGGTATTAAGGGCTACTCGGATTCGTGGCCTCGGATGTTATGTACCCAGGCGTTGGGGGCTGCCTTAGCTGTGGGTATTACCACTACGGGAAAGTGGTTAGTGGGGCGGACAAGGCCCGATGCTTCCAATACGCGCTCGTTTCCTTCGGGCCATACCACTTACGCTTTTGCTTCGGCTGCCGCTTTGGATGCCGAGTATGGGGAACGTTACCCCGCATTGGCTTTGGCTGGGTACGGTGTGGCAAGCGGTGTGGCATTGTCGCGCATGAGCAGAGACCGCCATTGGGCCACCGATGTTATTACGGGGGCAGGAGTGGGTATGGCCTCTGCCTATTTGGCCTATTGGCTTATGGATAGGTGGCACTCCCGAAGGCGGGAAGAGGCTCCGCTGGCAACCCCCTGGCAAGGTAATAGCCCCTTGCTGGTTCAGCTGGGCTATGGAGTAGGAGCAGCCTTGCCCTATGTGCCTGCTGGAGGAAAAGCCAAAACAACCTTAACCAATAGCGTTAGTGTACGCATTCCGCTGTTACAACACTGGGGGCTGCTGGCTAAGGCGGAGGTGGCGCATACCCAACTGGTAAAGGCTAACCAGCAACCGGAACACCTGCATAGCTATACCCTTATGGCGGGAGCAAGCTACTTTTACGCTTTCCCCGAAACCCCATGGGCGTTGGAGGGGGGAGTGGAGCTGGGATATGAGTCGGAAGGAAAACTAAGCCGTAGCAGTATTACCCCTCGTGCCGATGCAATACCCGTAACCGCTCCTGGGGTGCGGGGGCAACTGTTGGGCAAAGCGTTGTGTAGGTTGCGGTCGCACACCGTAGTTGCCATAGAGGGTGGCTATACCTATTCGCCCACAGCACGCCGTTACGACCGCTTACACAAAAATGGCCTTGGAGGGTTTTGGACCGGGGTAGGAATAGCCTTCTTGTGGGAAGGGAAGTAGTAGCACCTCTTAAAACCCCAATAAACATTTAGCTATAAACAATAATATGTGTGCTAAGATAGCCGAGACACCTATGATGTCTCAGTTTTATCAGATAAAGAAACAACATCCCGACGCTATTTTGCTGTTTAGGGTGGGGGACTTTTACGAAACCTTTGCCCAAGACGCTATTGAAGTGTCCGCCCTACTGGGTATAACACTTACCAAAAGAGCCAACGGAAGTGCCTCCCATGTGGAGCTTGCAGGTTTCCCCCACCATGCATTGGACACCTACCTGCCCAAACTTGTGGCCTTAGGTAAGCGGGTGGCTATTTGCGACCAGGTGGAGGACCCTAAACTAACCAAAAAGCTGGTGCGTAGGGCCATCACCGAGTTGGTAACCCCTGGCCTCACTATGAACGACACCGTGTTGCAAGCCAAAAACAACAATTTTTTGGGCGCTTTGCATTTGGGGGGCGGTAAAGTAGGAGCGGCTTTCTTGGATTTGTCCACGGGGGAGTTCATGACAGCGCAAGGCTCCACGGACGAAGTGGAGAAGTTGTTGGTTAACTTCTCGCCCAAAGAGGTCCTGATAAAACGGGGGCTACAAGCAGAAGTTGTTTCGTTGTTTGGCGATAAACTGAACCTTTACCCTTTGGAGGATTGGGTGTTTACCGAAGCCTTTGGGCGAGAAAAGCTGTGTACCCACTTTGGCGTACAAACCCTGAAAGGTTTTGGTATTGAGCAACTACCAGGCGCCATTGTTGCAGCAGGCACCATTTTGCACTACTTGGACGTTACGCACCATAAGGAGCTAAGTCATATAACACAGCTGCATTTGCTGGAAGAAAACCGCTTTGTTCAGCTGGATAAGTTCACCTTACGAAACCTGGAGGTTTTGGCTCCTTTGAACGAAGAAGGGGTGTCGTTGATAACTACCATAGACCGCACTTGTACCCCTATGGGAGGGCGCCTGCTGAAACGTTGGGTGGTGTTTCCCTTGCTGGATGTTAAGGAAATAGAGCACCGGCAACAGTGCGTGTCCGCTTTTGCCAAGAACGCTACCATAAGAACAACGGTACGGGAGCATTTACAAGGGGTGGGCGACTTGGAGAGGCTTACCTCCAAAGTGGCTGTGAGCCGTATCAACCCACGGGAAATACTACAGCTGGCAGCCTCGTTGCGTTTGCTCCGCCCTATAAAGGAAGAGATAAAAAGCCTCCAGTGTAAACCGTTACAGGACCACAGCTTAGCTATTGACCCATGCGATAGCTTGGCCTTGGAGATAGAGCAGATGATTAACCCCGATGCCCCCATAACCTTAGGGCGTGGTAGGGTGATTAACGACGGGGTGAACGACCAACTGGACCATTTGCGTAAAGTGGCAGGAGGCGGAAAGCAGTACCTGGCCGAGATGCAGGCACGGGAGTCGGAACGAACAGGGATACCCAGCCTTAAAATAGCTTTTAACAATGTATTTGGCTACTACATTGAGGTAAGAAACACCTACAAGGATAAAGTGCCTGCCGAATGGATACGTAAGCAAACGCTGGTGAATGCAGAGCGTTACATAACGCCCGAGTTAAAGGAGTACGAGCAGCAAATATTGGGCGCCGAAGAGAAGATACAATTGTTGGAGCAGTCCTTATTTGACCAGCTTGTGCAAAAACTCGCCAAGCACATCCAGCCTTTACAAGCCAATGCCCGCCATATCTCTACCCTGGATGTGTTGCAAAGTTTTGCCTCGGTAGCCATTGAAAACAACTACCATTGCCCGGTGGTGAATAACTCGCAAGAGTTGTGGATTAAAGAGGGGCGTCACCCCGTTATAGAGCACCTGCTGAATAGTGGGGAGGTGTACGTGCCAAACGACGTTCGGCTGGATGGGGAGGAACGCCAAATTATTATTATAACGGGGCCAAACATGTCGGGAAAATCGGCCTACCTGCGCCAAACAGCCCTGATAGTGTTATTGGCACAAATAGGCAGTTTTGTCCCGGCCAACGAGGCTCGTATAGGTGTTGTGGACCGTATTTTTACCCGCGTAGGAGCTTCGGACAACATATCCCGCGGAGAGTCCACCTTTATGGTAGAGATGACCGAGAGTGCTGCCATACTTAACAACCTAACCCCGCGCTCCTTGGTGCTTATAGATGAGCTTGGGCGCGGTACGAGTACCTACGATGGTATATCCATTGCACGCGCCATAGTAGAGTATCTTCACGAGCACCCTCGTGCCAGGGCCAAAACCCTTTTTGCTACGCACTATCACGAACTTAACGAGTTGGAGTCCATTTACCCGCGTATACACAACTACAATGTATCGGTACGGGAAGAGGATGGGAAAGTGATATTCTTGCGTAAGCTGATACCCGGAGGAAGCGAACACAGCTTTGGTATCCACGTTGCCAAATTGGCCGGAATACCACAGCCCATTGTTAAACGAGCGCAGGAGATACTGCAAACCTTGGAAGAGTTGGCTGCGGAAATGCGGGCTTCGGACCAGCACCTCTCTCGTATCTCGGACGCCCCCCAAGTGGCTCCGGTAGGCGGCATCCCTTACCAGTTGAGCTTCTTCCAGCTGGACGACCCCCTGCTAAGCCAAATACGAGAGCAGATACTGGATTTGGATATAAACGCCCTAACACCATTGGAAGCCCTGAACAAACTGAACGAAATTAAAGCACTCCTTAAAGGCACGAAGTGAAAAAACACCACTTCCGAGCTATATATTTTATACTTTTGTGGTACACTCCCCCAATGCTTGGGCGGAAGAGTAAATGCACCCTAACAAACAACCAGATAACCTTTTGCCCTGAAACCCGAAATTGGGCAATTTGCACGTTATGGAATACAAATACAACGAAATAGAAAAGAAATGGCAAGCCTACTGGGCCAAAAACGGAACATATACCGTTACCGAGGACACCAATAAACCTAAATATTACATTTTGGACATGTTCCCATACCCTTCCGGGGCTGGGTTACATGTAGGCCATCCGTTAGGGTACATAGCATCGGATATACTGGCACGCTACATGCGCCATAAGGGATACAACGTTTTACACCCAATGGGGTACGACTCTTTTGGTCTGCCTGCCGAACAGTACGCTATTCAAACAGGACAACACCCCGAAATAACAACTCGGGAAAACACCCGCAGGTACCGTCAGCAACTGGATAACATTGGCTTTTGTTACGACTGGAACCGCTCCTTTAATACCTCGGACCCCGACTACTACAAGTGGACCCAGTGGGCTTTTATCCAAATGTTTAACGCCTACTACGACACAGCCGAAAACAAAGCCAAACCCATAGCTAACTTAGTGGAGCACTTGCAACAACACGGAACGCAAGGGCTAAACGCTTTTGGCTCTACGGACCTAACGCTTACCCCACAACAGTGGAACAACGCACCCGAAAAAGAGCAACAGCAAATCCTGATGAACTACCGGATTGCTTTCCTGGACGAAACAATGGTGAACTGGTGCCCGCAGTTAGGCACCGTTTTGGCTAACGATGAAGTAAGCGAAGGGGTATCTATCCGAGGAGGACACCCCGTAGAACAACGCCGAATGTTGCAGTGGTGTTTGCGTGTATCGGCCTATGCCGACAGGCTTCTGGCCGGGCTGGAAACCTTGGACTGGAGCGCCCCCCTAAAGGAGATGCAACGCAACTGGATAGGTCGTTCCGAGGGTGCAGAGGTGCAGTTTCCCCTACAAAACGATACCAACGAAACGCTAACGGTGTTTACAACTCGTGCCGATACCCTTTTTGGGGTAACCTTTATGGTGCTGGCTCCCGAAAGCGAATACGTGCAACTTGTTACAACACCCCAGCAAAAAGAGGAGGTATTAGCCTATTGCCAACGCACCAAGATGCGCACCGAGCGTGAACGGTTAATGGACAAACAAGTATCGGGTGTATTCACTGGCGGATACGCCATACACCCCATTACAAAAGAGCCTATACCTATATGGGTGAGCGACTATGTGCTTGCTGGTTACGGTACCGGAGCCGTTATGGCTGTACCAGCCCACGACACGCGCGACTTCGCCTTTGCCCGCCACTTTAACCTGCCCATTATACCAGTAGTGAAACCCTCCGAGGGCGAATGGAACCCCAACCCGCAGGAATGGAAAAACGCTTTGGATAGCCACAGCGGGGTTATGATTCATTCGGACTTCCTGGACGGCCTGTTAGTGGACGACGCCATAGCCCGCATGAAACAACATTTACAGCAATCCAATATAGGGAAGGTTAAAACCAACTACCGCCTACGTAACGCCATTTTTAGTAGGCAACGTTTTTGGGGAGAACCCTTCCCCATCTACTACAAAGAGGGGATGCCCTATACGTTGGACGAAAGTAAGCTACCACTAATTTTACCCGAGGTGGACAAATTCCTCCCCACCGAAAGCGGCGAACCACCCTTGGGGCGTGCCACCAACTGGAACACCCCCGAAGGTTACCCCCTTGAACTGTCCACCATGCCTGGCTTTGCCGGCTCCTCTGCTTACTATTTGCGCTATATGGACCCGCATAACCCCAATGCTTTGGTGGACCGTAAGAAAAACGAATACTGGCGCAGCGTAGATATCTACGTGGGGGGAACAGAACATGCTACAGGCCACCTTATTTACAGCCGTTTCTGGAATAAATTCCTGTACGACTTAGGGTACGTGTGCGAAGATGAACCCTTCCGCCGCCTTATTAACCAAGGCATGATACAAGGGCGCTCCAACTTTGTGTACCGTATAAAGGATACTAACACCTATGTTTCCTATGGCCTTAAAGAGCAGTACGACACCACTGCCATACACGTAGATATTCATTTGGTGCATAACGATAAACTGGATACAAACGCTTTCCGGGATTCGTTGCCAGAGCGTGCTAATGCCAACTTCGTTTTGGAGAACGGAGAGTACATATGTGGTTGGGCGGTGGAAAAAATGTCCAAGTCCTACCTGAACGTAGTAAACCCCGATGATATTATTCGGGACTATGGGGCCGATACCTTACGTTTGTACGAAATGTTCTTAGGCCCGTTAGAGCAGTCGAAGCCTTGGGATACCAATGGCATCGATGGTGTGCACCGCTTCCTAAAGAAGTTCTACGCCGTTTTTGTTACCGATGAAGGAGAGCTGGCACTAACCAACGATGAGCCTACCAAGGAGGAGCTGAAAGTGCTTCATAAAACCATTAAGAAGATACGTACCGGCATCGAAAGCATATCGTTCAACACCTGTGTAAGCTCCTTCATGATATGTTTGAACGAGCTACAAGCCCTCAAATGCCGTAAAAGGGCTATATGGGAGCCTTTGGTAACCTTGTTGGCTCCCTTCTGTCCGCACATTTGCGAAGAGTTATGGCACTTGCTCGGGCACGAAACTACAGTGGTGGATAGCCCTTACCCCGAGCACCAAGAAGCTTTTTTGGTAGAGGATACCGTAAAATACCCTATATCCTTTAACGGTAAGGTGCGCTTTACGCTGGAGCTACCTCATAGTTTGTCGGCCGAAGAAATACAGGACATAGTACTCAAACACGAGCTAACGCAAAAGCAACTGGGTAGTACAACCCCTAAAAAGGTTATTGTAGTGCCTGGCCGCATCGTTAACATTGTTTGCTAACCTAAATAATTACTATAACACTCTTACACTCTACGCTGCGCCATGAACCGCAATCAACTTATGAACCACGTTAAGGACTATTCCATTATATTCCTTGGCCTACTTATTTATGGTTTTGCCTGGCAAGGTTTTATCTTCTCGCACGAAATTGTAACAGGAGGCCTTGCGGGTATCACCTCCCTTATTAGCTTCGCCACGGGTATTCCTGTTTGGATTCCCTACAACCTAATAAACATAGGCCTTATGGTATTGGCCTTGTTTGTGTTAGGTCCCCGCTTTTTGGCTAAAACCATTTTTAGTGTTATTTGCTTGGGTATACTCATTCCCTTTTTCGAAATCATCTTTAGGGGTATACCTGCCGGGGCATCGGCCAGCCAAATGTCCTTTTACCGCTTTATGGAACCCCTTATAGTAGGAGAACCTTTGTTGCGCGACCAACCCTTTATGGCAGTGCTTATTGGGGGGATGTTGTGTGGGTTGTCCTTGGGTATGGTATTCTCGGTAAACGGCTCTACTGGCGGGACAGATATCATTGCTGCCATCATTAACAAGTACCGCAGCGTAACCATTGGGCGCGCCCTGTTGCTTATAGATGCCGTAATCATAGGAAGCTCCTATTTTATCTTCCACTCGGCCGATAAGTTGGTGTTCTCCCTGGTAGAGGTAATGGCATGCAACCTTACGCTGGACTATTACCTTAACGGTTACCGCCAAAGCGTTCAGTTCTTCATCATATCCAAGCACTATAAAGAGATAAGTCAACGCATATTGCGCGAGGTAAACCGTGGGTGTACCCTCCTTAACGGAGAAGGGGCATACTCGGGGGGCGAGGTGAAAGTTATGATGGTGATAGCTAAAAAAAGCGAGTCCAATATGATTTTCCGAGCCGTTAAAGAAACGGACCCCAAGGCCTTCATATCCCAAAGCATTGTGCGCGGTGTATATGGCGAAGGCTTCGATGTTATTAAAGTAGGCGGAAAATCGCGCCCCAAAAAAACAACCGAGCATGAAGCTACTCTTCGCAACACACAACCCTCATAAGATTGCCGAAATAAGGCAGCTACTCCCCTCCTGGGTACAACTCGTTTCTTTGGCGGACCTTGGGGATAACAAAGAAATACCCGAAACCGGAGAAACCCTGCAAGAAAACGCCCTGATAAAGGCGCGTACCGCCTTTCGTCGCCACGGAATCCCTTGTTTTGCGGACGATACAGGGCTCGAAGTAGAAGCACTGAACGGTCGGCCAGGCGTTTATTCGGCACGTTATGCAGGCGAGGCTTGTACCCCAGCCCAAAACCGGGAAAAGCTGCTCCAAGAGCTACAAGGTGAAAAAAACAGGAGCGCACTTTTCCGAACGGTTATAGCGCTTGTGGGCCTTCCGCAAGAACATTTGTTCCAAGGGGTAGTAAAGGGCGAAATACTAACCCACGAGGAAGGCTCCGAAGGGTTTGGGTACGATAAGCTATTTCGTCCGAAAGGCTATTCCTGCACCTTCGCCAACATGAGTGCGGACCAAAAAAACAGCATCAGTCACCGAGGGAAAGCCACACAAGCCCTTCTCGGGTTTTTGAACCAGTTAGAGCCATGACTGCCATACCGCAGACGCAAGATAAACCCCAGGCCTACCGCCTCTCCCATTTCTTAGGAACAGTACAAAGCACCCTACAACGTACCTATCCGGCTGCCTATTGGGTTATTGCCGAAGTTAGCGAGATAAACCAGAAAAGTTACGGGGGGCATTGCTACCTTAGTCTTATTGAGGCAGACAACAACAAAACCTTAGCCTCGGCTCGTGCCACAATATGGAAGGGGAACATTGACAGAACGCTCAACAAGTTCCAAAAAATTACGGGCGACCGCATAGCACCAGGAATGGAGCTGATGCTACTGGTTAGGGTTAGCTTTCATCCTCAGTACGGATTCTCCCTCAATATCGAGGATATAAACGTAGAATACACGCTGGGCCAGTACGAGTTGCGCAAAAAGCAAACCATAGAGCAACTCACCCGCGAAGGCTTTATGTGCCTTAACAAAAGCCTCACATTGCCCACATTACTGCTGCGGTTAGCTGTTATAACCTCCGACCAGGCCGCAGGCTGGGGCGACTTTAAAAAGCAAATCCGCCAAAACCCATTAGGCAATTATATACACCTGCACCTATACAGCGCCACTATGCAAGGAGAACTTACAACCCCAAGCGTAGTGAAAGCCCTTAACCAAATTATAGAAAGCGGTTACCCATACGACGCCGTACTGCTGCTGCGGGGCGGTGGAAGCAGGCAGGACCTCTCGGCCTTCGACGATTACGAGCTGTGCGCCACCTTAGCACAGTGCCCCCTACCCGTGCTTACCGGTATAGGGCACGAACGAGATGAATCCGTGGCGGACCTCGTAGCTTACGCCCAGCTTAAAACCCCCACAGCTCTTGCCGAGTTTATTTTGCAACGCTTGCAGGCTCAGTTACTCCTATTACAAAACCTAACGAATAGGCTAACCGGGCTGCTCCTCCAATTCTCCCTCACCTTCCCACAGGTGGGCCAAAACCTTACTCACCGGCTGGCGCACACCTTAAACACCTTTAAGGAGGCCGAGATAAACCGCATACACACCCTGCAGGCGGACCTGAAATTAGTAACACAAAAAGCTATAACACAATACCGCCACCAGCTACAGTACGCCACCAACAACCTGCACAATTGCTTACACTCCTACATAACGGCACAGCGCACCCAACTGCAAAGTCACTCCAATACCGTTAAATCCCATTTGCGCGTGCTGCTCTCTATGGCTAACAGTGTTAAGGACCACATGCAGTACAGCACCAAATGGCTGCAAACCCTTTTGTCCGACACTTGTACCAATACCCATCAACAATTGTACAACAACACACAAAGGCTAACAACCCTCCTGAACAAAACAATTCAGCAACACACCGACCTGCTGGGGCAGCAGGAACGCTTAGCCCGGAGTTTGGACCCCCGACGCATCATGCGCCGAGGCTTTGTGCCTGTTTTACAAGAAGGAACACCCATAACCCAGTTAAACCAAGCCAATGTAAATAAGCCCGTAACCATTCTACTTCTCGATGGCGAAATAACAGCTAACATACAAGAAACCCACCACGAATAAACAAGCTACTTATGAGTACCGAAACAATAAAAGCCCTCACCTACGACCAAGCCCTGAAACAAGCCCAGGACCTTATCCAGGAATTAGAGCAGTACAGCGGGCAATACTCTGTACAGGAGCTGCTGGATAAAAGCAAATTGGCTGCAGCCCTCATTACCCATTGCCGAAGCAAAATAACGGGTATAGAGCAAGAAGTAAAGAAAATCATCGATAGCCTTCCCTCGGAAACCAACGACACCCCAGCTTCTAACGAAGAGGAGGACTACCCCTTTTAATTCCCCTATTCTTGCCACAACAATAACAGCAACCCCACCACCTCCTCCGTTCCTTAGGAATACTGGGGAGGGGTGGGGGCTATATTCTTTTGTATGACATTTGAACAACTCGGCGTAAGCCCAGAGCTATGCCAAGCACTTACCAACCTTGGCTTCCAGGCTCCTATGCCTATTCAGGAAGCCGTGATACCCCACCTGCTACAACAACAAAACCAGGACCTTATTGCTTTAGCCCAAACTGGAACCGGGAAAACGGCAGCTTTTGGGGTGCCCCTACTGCAATTACTACAACCACAGGTGCAAGCACCCCAAAGCCTCGTTATGGCACCCACACGCGAACTATGCGTGCAAATATGTCGCGAGCTGGATGCCTACGCCAGCCTCATACCTAAAATAAAAACCCTGGCTGTGTATGGCGGAACACCTATCGAACCCCAAATACGAGCCCTAAAACAAGGCGTACACCTAATTGTTGCTACTCCTGGGCGCCTGCTGGACCTGCACCGACGCGGAGCTGTGGACTGCACCCAGCTACACACCGTGGTGCTCGATGAAGCCGACGAAATGCTCAACATGGGCTTTAGCGAAAGCATAAACGAAATACTGGCCCTCCTACCTGCACAACGACAGCTATTGCTCTTCTCGGCTACAATGCCAGCCGAAATTGCACGCCTCTCCAAAAAATACATGCAAAACCCAACCGAGGTTACAGTAGGTAAGCGAAACGAAGCCAACGCCAACATACGCCACCGCTACTATATGGTGCCGGCTCAGGCCAAATACCTGGCACTAAAACGTATCATAGACTATTACCCTAACATTTACGGTATAATCTTTTGCCGTACCCGACGCGATACCGCCGAGGTGGCACAAAAACTAATCCAGGACGGTTACAACGCCGAAGCGCTTCACGGAGACCTCTCCCAAGCTCAGCGAGACTATGTGATGCAAAAGTTCCGCCTACGAAACCTGCAACTCCTGGTAGCTACCGATGTTGCTGCTCGGGGGCTCGATGTGGAAAGCCTTACACACGTTATACACTACAGCCTCCCCGAAGATAACGAAGCTTATACACACCGTAGCGGACGAACAGCGCGTGCCGGTAAAAGTGGAAGCTCCATTGCTATTTGTCACCTCCGAGAGCACCGCCGGTTACGACAAATAGAACAATCCCTCTCCATCTCCTTCGAGGAAGGTAAAATACCCTCAGGACAAGAAATATGCCATAAAAAGCTCTACGCCTTCGTGGATAAGTTAGAGCACACAATACCCAACGAGCAGGACCTCCTACCCTACCTAAAAGCTACCCAGGAACGCCTCTCCTGGCTCGATAAAGAAGAACTCCTGAAACGGCTCCTCTACATGGAATTGGACCGCCTCATCAGCTACTATCAGCAGGCCGAAGAGATACCCCAAGTAGAACCTCCCAAGAAACAGAAAACCACCAAAAAAAACGAACCCAAAACTTCTTCCAAAGGCTTTCAGTTGCTCCGCATAAATATTGGCAAGCGGGACCGCGTTTACCCCAACACTTTAATAGATATATTAAACCATTGCCTCCAAGACTTCGTGGAAATAGGTAAAATAGATATATACGACAGCTACACCCTATTCGAAGTGCCTCAAAAAGAGGTGCCGGACATTGTAGACGAAGTTTCACAATACGAACTCCATGGCCGACAGCTTCATGTAACCATTGCCAATGCTTCCGCCCGAAAAGGTAACAAAGGAGAATACCGTAACGGGAAACGGGACGGCACCCGAAAAGCTAACCGAAAATGGGCTGATGCAAGCCGAAAAAAACAGAAAACAAAACGCTCCAAAGCTTAGCCAAACGGTATAAGTAATGTACACGGGAAAGCTCCGAACAACTGGATAACACCAAACTGTTCGGAGTTTTTTGCAATGAATCAACAACAGTACTCCCCCCTATCCTACACACACACCGGTTGTATTTGCTACCTGCCCTAAATCTTAATCTGTCCAAACACTCTTCCAAGGCTACGCAAACCGTGCAACAGGCAATAAGAATTTGCAACCTAAAACTATTTCCGTATTTTTGAAGCGAAGATTCTATTAAACTATTTACTCTCTCTCTTAGTCCTTGCTTTATTGGCGTGAGCCCCGAAGCAGGGAAGTGTTGGGGAATAGGGCTACGGCGTGTTTGCTAAAACATACCTTTACCCCTCTCCGCAACAACTTAAGTTATATTGCTAAAATGCATGTTGAATAATTCATACTTGCCCCCTCTTAGGCGAGAGCCTCAGGGGGGGATTTTTTCACCCCAAAATGTGCATAAACACCGCACAGCAGTCCCCTAATCCTCTCCCCTCCCCAAAAACCTCCGCCCCTCGTACTCCGCGGGTTGCTTCTGTGTTCGCCCCTTGCTTTCCACACTCCGCAATCCTCTCCCCGTGCCAAACCCGCCCCGCCTCCCTTTCCCCGTCCCGTACCTTGCGGGGGGAAGGTGGAGCGTTCCTTTGGAGGGAGCCAAACCCTCCTTACCTGCAAAGCAATAATCCAATGGACATCCTCGTGCCTAAGCCCTGTGGGATCATGGGAAATAACAGCCCGGTGGGGATAAAAAAATAAGAAGACGCACTGCTATTGCAGGGCATCTCCTTATTTTGGGGAGTGTTGCGCTCAAAAACTATTCCAGCGCAACAGGTATATAAATAGTTACGACGAATTAGTTACTTTTGGTTAATTTTCGGGGGGGGGTAGATAAGTACCTCTTTCTCAGGTCTTTAGGTGTTTCTCCTAAGTAGGCTTTGCAATAACGGGTGAAGTGCGCCGGCGAGGAGAAGTTAAGCTCGTATGCAATATGAGAGAGGGAAACATCGGGGTCCGCTATGCGTTGGAGGATATTTCCAATGATGTGCCGTTGCAACCAATTGCTGGCTGGCTCGCCAAACTCTTGTACAAATTTGCGTTTGAAGGTGGAGAGGGACATGTTACAGGCTATGGCTAACTCGGTAACGGTTCGGCACTCTTTGTAAACCTCCAAAACCCTGCTGGAGAAGTTTGGCGTACTTCCTATTATCATAAAAAAGAATTGTGCTACCTCCTGCTTGGTGTAGTATTGAAGGAAGAGGAGAAACATTTCGTGCAGCTTAAGGTCCTGCAGGCTTTGCAGTAATGGCTCTCCGTCCTGAATGTAGGCGTCCAGGTTGTGAAGGAAGTCCCACATACGAGGGCGTATATCCAAGGGGACACCAGTGTATTGCATTTGCTGTTTTATGGGGAAGAGGTCGCATAGTCCAACTTTTCGGCAGGCCCAAGCCCCTCCATCGAATAAGAAGATGATGGCTCGGGTGTCCTTTATAATATCTACCCTGTAAGGTGCGCCGTGGTGCAGGAAGAGGATTTTCCCTTTTGCCATGCGGTATTCATAGTTACATGCCCGCACTTTTGCGTCTCCTTCCAGGACGAAGACAACGACATCTCGGCGGGTGCGCCCTTGTCGTACTTCGTGTGCCGAAAGCACCTCTAACCTAAACCCTTCGGGGACTTGTCCTATTGGAAACAAGTCCTCCTCTAAAAGTAAAGGAGTATTGGGTTCCGATATCAGATGTTCTGCTTCGTGCTTCATAGGTAAAATCTTCTTTTTGGGTGTTTTATGTAACAACCAAACACTGTTTAATGCGAGGCAAGATAGTAAATACTTACAAAACAGCCAAGATGAGTTAGTTTTCTGTTTTTGTTAGGCGCAACAAAAAAAAGGCGGATATAAAGCGTTTTTATCCGTTTCCTCCTTAATATCCGCCCTTTTTGTGGCAAAACATTCCATAAACGGATGTTGTTGTTATTCTTTTGCTTATCTTTATCGCAATACGGCACATTCGGCTCTTTCTGCCTTGGGAAAAAACCTTCGCGGCTTTCCTTTTCCAGAGCCTGCCCCTCTGCTGTACATTTAACAAACCGTTTAACAACACTATTGTACTGCTATGAAACAGTTTTTGAAAATGTTTTTTGCCTCTTGCCTTGGTATTGTTGTAGCTGGGGTAGTTGTTATTTTTATATTCTTTGGCGCGTTAGGGGCGTTCATTTCGTCGGTAGGCGATGTTTTTTCTTCCCCTAACAAGAAGAATGTTAAGATAGAAGCAAACAGCGTATTGCTCTTGGACCTTAAAGGGAAGATAAGCGATACCCCCGCTGGGCAGGATGTTTGGCAGTCGTTATCCACTACCTCGGGCGAGCAATACAACTACAGCTTGCAGGAGGTAACACGTGCTATTGATGCAGCCATTGAAAACCCCAATATTAAGGGTATTGCATTGGATATTGAGCGCTCCCTAATGGGTTTTGCTACCGCACAGGAGCTGCGCCGCCACCTACAGTTGTTTAAAGAGAGCGGTAAGCCTATTTACGCGTACTCCAGTGCCTATACGGACGGCAACTACTATATTTCCAGCTTGGCGGACAGTCTTTACCTAAACCCCTCTGGTAGCGTAGTGTTGAAGGGGTTGGTTAGTCAGATCTTTTTTATGCGCGGCCCGTTGGAGAAATTAGGTGTGGAGATGCAGGTGTTTAAGGTAGGCAAGTTCAAGGGTGCTGTGGAGCCTTTTGTGCAGGACAAACTTAGCGATGCCAACCGTCAGCAAATACAAGAAATGTTGGACAGCCTGTGGTTTACCTTTGCCCGCGAAGAGGCTTTGAGCCGTGGCTTACACCAAGACACCTTACAAGCCATAGCCGATGGCGGCTATATGTTGGAGCCAAGCGAATATGCCCTAAACCACAAGTTGGTGGACGCCCTAGTGTACCGCTCCCAGTGGGAAGAACGCGTTAGCACCGCCATAACAGGCGACCCCAACCAAAAGGCAACCTTTGTACGTGTAAGCGATGTGTTGGCTGCAACCCCCAACAACAAAAAAGGTGGCAAAATAGCATTGGTGATTGCCGAAGGGGGTATCCAGAATGTGGACCCCGACCAACAACCTATACCTTCGCCCTTTAGTAGCAATGGGCCTGTTATATCCTCGGGCCTTGCCAAGCAGCTCCGTAAGTTAGCGAACGACGAAACCGTTGAGGCCGTGGTGATGCGTGTGAACTCGCCCGGAGGTGACGCCTTTGTCTCCGATGTAATTTACAACGAGGTGGAATACCTTAAAAGCAAGAAACCTATTGTGGTGTCGATGGGCGACTATGCCGCTTCGGGCGGGTACTATATTTCTGCCCCGGCAAGCCTTATTGTAGCGCAGCCCGCTACGCTAACAGGCTCTATTGGCATTTTTGGACTCTTCCCCAACCTTGCCGGCACCGCCAAGAAGATAAACCTTACCCAAGAAACTCTTACCACCGCTAAGTATGCCGACTTAGGGAATATGCTACGACCCATGCGACCCGATGAGAAAGAGGTGATGCAACGTATGATAAACAACGGATACGACCAGTTTTTAACCCGTGTTGCCAACGGCCGAAATATGACCAAGGAGCAGGTGAACGAGGTGGGGCAAGGACGTGTATGGGTAGGCTCCAAAGCAATACAGTTGGGCCTTGTAGATAAATTGGGCGGCCTCCAAACTGCCATACAGGAAGCAGCCCGCCTTGCCAACTTAGAGGAGTACTACATAGCTATTGACGAGCCCGAAAAGTCGTGGTTACAAAAACTTATGAGCCTATCCGCACAAAGTAGCGCCAGCGCACGTTACCTGCTGATGCCCGAAGCCGAGAGAATGTTTTTGGAAACAGTGCAACAGGTGCGCCAGCAAAGTGGCATCCGGGCTATACCCCCGTATGATATTACCACCATAACCCTTCCGGCCGCTGGCACGCCAATACAACCATAAAGCCCCTTTTGTTCCTGCTGCGTGAAGCTTGGTAGCCGAAATATATTCCTGCGCATCCCAGCCATGTTGTATGGCTGGGGTGTAGCTTTGCGCAACTTTGCCTTCGACAGTGGCCTTATTAAAAGCTACAAATGCACCATACCCACGATATGTGTGGGCAACCTATCGGTGGGAGGCACGGGCAAAACACCCCATATAGAGTACCTGTTGGAGCACCTCCACACGCAATACCGGGTTGCTATCCTAACGCGTGGCTATGGCCGTAAAACCAAGGCCCCGTTGTTTGCCACCCCCACCTCCACCGCCCAACAGATAGGCGATGAGCCAGCCCAAATAATACGCAAGTACCCCAACACCATGATTTTGGTGGATGCCAATAGGGTGCGAGCTTTGCGTAGGTTGGAAATGCTGCCACCAGATGTGAGGCCACAGGTGGTACTTATGGACGACGGCTTCCAGCACCGTTACGTTAAGCCAGCCTACAGCATACTGCTAACCCCCTACCAGCTGCCCTTTACACGCGATGCCCTGATGCCGTATGGCACATTGCGCGAGCCAGCATCGAGCCGTTACCGTGCCGACACCATTATTGTTACCGGAACGCCGTACGGGCTGTTACCCATTAACTTCCGACTGTTGGTTGGGGAAATGGACTTGCTGGACAACCAAGACCTTTTTTTTAGCAGAATAGCCTATGCAGCACCCAAACCCCTCTTCCCCCAGCCCGAGGCCCCGCCCCTTTCTGCAGCCTCGGTGGTGTTGCCCTTGGCTGGTATTGCCCGCCCCGAAGCCTTTTTGGAGCATGTGCAACAACAGTACCCCAATGCACAACCTCCCATAGTGTACCCCGACCACTATACCTTTAATAGCGAGGATATACGGCAACTGTGCTATAGGCTACAACAGCACCCAGAGTGGTACCTGCTGTGTACCGAGAAGGACGGCATGCGCTTGCTGGATAAAGCCCCAGAGATACCTGCCGCCCTGCATAACCGAATTTACACCCTGCCTATCCACATCTTTATGTCGCCCGAGACCTCTCGGCGTTTTATGGCCCGTGTGCAGTTAGCTATACACAAAAACGGCTTAACCATGGTGTGAACGCTCTCTGCCATAAACCACTCCTACCTATGACAACCAACAACTCCGCTACCGTTCAGATACCTATCATAAACAAAAGCAGATACCCCTTCCCCCAGTACGCCACGCCCTATGCAGCCGGCATGGATGTATATGCCAACCTTACCGAGCCTATAACCTTGGCTCCGTTACAACGCCAATTGGTACCTACTGGCCTTTTTATTGCCCTGCCAGCGGGATACGAAGCCCAGCTACGCCCCCGTAGCGGTTGGGCATTAAAACATGGTATTACCCTACTTAACAGCCCTGGCACAATAGATGCCGACTACCGTGGCGAGATAGGGGTGATACTTGCCAACCTATCCGATACCCCCTTCACCATAAACCCTGGCGACAGAGTTTGCCAAATGGTGGTAACCCAATACGCCAGCGTGGAGTGGCAACCTACCACCACCTTGGAGGAAACCGAGCGTGGCGAGGGTGGGTTTGGGCATAGCGGTCACCGCTAACCCTTACCAGTAGCACCACAAACAAGCCGCTGCACAAACAACAGCAGTAGGTGAGGCGTATGCCAGCAAGCCCGCCAGCCCGCCAGAGAAGATGAACAACATGCTTCCACCCACAAAATATGCGTATCTTTACACGCTAACCAAAGGGAGGCAGTTTGCAGATGAGTATACAGTGCGATATTGATATTACACGAGCAGAAGGGTATCACGTACCTGTGCTACTGAAAGAAACGGTAGAGGGGGTACTAACACGACCCAACGGCATATATATAGATGCTACACTTGGCGGCGGAGGGCATAGCAGGGCTTTGCTCTCCTTGTTAGCACCCGAAGGCCACCTTTTTGGATTAGACCGGGATGCCGATGCTCAGCAACATAACACTATAACCGACCCCCGCTTCACCTTTGTGCGTACCGACTTCCGTTACCTTGCCCACTTTATGGACTACTACGGCATTGACGCAGTAGATGGCATTATTGCGGACCTGGGCGTTTCGTCGCACCACTTGGATGATGAACAGCGAGGCTTCTCGTTTCGTTTTGATGCACCCATAGATATGCGGATGTGCCAAGAAGCACCCCGCACAGCCGCCGACCTGCTTAGGGAATGCAGCACCCAGGAACTGGCCCACATACTAAAAGAGTACGGAGAGGTGAAGGGCAACTACCGCATAGCACAAGCCCTAACGCAAGCCCGAGAAGAGCAAGAGCTACAAACCATTAACGACTTGCTGAATGCCATACAGCCCGTATGCCCCAAAGAGGACAAGAAAAACCTTGCACGCATTTTCCAAGCCCTTCGTATTGTTGTTAACGACGAATTAGGGGCTTTGGAGGCATTGTTGGAAGAGGGTAGCAAACTCCTGAGGCCCGGTGGCCGCATGGCCATTATCACCTACCACTCCCTTGAGGACCGGAGGGTGAAAAACTTCTTCCGAAACGGCAACCTAAGCGGTACCCGACAAACGGACTTGTACGGGGTACCACTCTCGCACATGGAGCCAGCTACAGCCAAACCTATCCTTCCCAGCAGCGAAGAACAAAGTAGAAACCCACGCTCCCGCAGCGCCAAACTACGTATAGGTATACGACAATGAGCAATAAGAAAACGCCTAATGGCTACCACGAAAACAGAAGAGCCTTAAAGGATAAAATATGGTCCTTTTGGCAAGGCGACTTTATTGAAAAATACCTTAACACCTGGACCCTACAGCTGTTTATAGCGTTTGTTATTTACCTTATATTCAACATTTACAATAACTATGCGGGGCTCCGCAACCTAAAACATATAAACACCCTGAAAAGAGAACTCACCGAGCTGCGCCTGGAAAAAGCCTCCCTCTCCTCCACCCTTATGGGCGAAGGCCGGATATCTGTTATTGAAGAACGGGTGAAAAAAGAACAGCTGGACATTGCCATACCCAAGACGCCTCCTATAGTTATAGATAAGTAGCATGGACGAACAGGAACGCATACAAGAACAACAAAAAGCACAAGAACGGGCCGAGGTAGCACAGCGCGCCCGCTTCGCCACAATAGCCTACTACTGCATGGGATTGGTGTTGCTGGGGCTACTGCTTTGGGTGTTGGGTGCCACCATTAAAACAGCGATGATAGATGGCTGGGCTTGGAAAGCATTGGCCGAGTCGCGCCGACAGCCCGACGTGTACACGCCAGCCAACCGAGGCAATATATACGCCGACGACGGAACAGCGTTGGCCATTAGCGTTCCTATGTACAAAACCTATATAGACTTTAGGGCCCAGGGATTTAAGGACTCCTTATTTACATCACAAGTGAATAGCTTGGCCGACTCCTTGGCAGCCTACTTCGGAGATAAGTCGCGCACAGCCTACCGAAACCACCTTATGGCCGGCTACAAGAAACGTAAGCTGATGCGATTAATGGATTTTGAGGTAAACCATACCCAACTGAAAGCTATGCGCAAGATGCCCTTCCTTTCGTTACCCAACAGAAACGTGTCGGGTTTCATCACCGAGATGGCTATCCGGCGCGAGAAGCCGTTTGGCACCATGGCATCGCGCACCATAGGCTTCCTGAAAAGAGACGTGGACAGCTTGGGCCTAACCCACGGTAGCAGCGGCTTGGAACTGGCTTTCGACTCCCTGCTGTGCGGTGTGCCCGGCGTGGATATGAAGATACGTACCTCCCTCCGCTACGAACGCAAAACCAAAATACGCCCCATCGATGGCAAAGATGTGCATACCACCATTAATGCCGCCATACAGGATATAACAGAACAGAGCCTGCGCGATATGTTAGTAGAGGTGGATGCCGACTGGGGATGCGCCATAGTTATGGAAACAGCTACCGGTGCCATTAAAGCTATATCCAACCTGGACAGGCAAGCGGTGGGCGTATATGCCGAAAGTACAAACCACGCCTTAGCCGACCTGCTGGAGCCAGGCAGCACCTTTAAAGTGCCCTCCATGTGCGCAGCCTTAGAAGAGGGAGTATGTATACCTACCGATACCATAGATGTAGGAAATGGACTGTACACCTATGCCAAACGTGTGGTGCGCGACCACAATGCCCACAAAGGAGGATACGGAAGAATAACAGCAGCACAGTCCATTTGGTACTCTTCCAACGTGGGAGTGGTGAAGATAATACTGAAAGGGTTTGAGAAAAACCCTAAGAAGTACCTTGAAAAACTGGACGAGATGTCCTTTTTCCAACCTATTCACCTGCAAATACCTGGTACCGCTAAAGCTATTATTGACCGCGATGTGGAAAACTGGGACAGGACAAAACTGCCGTGGGTGTCCTTTGGGTATGCCACCATGGTACCCCCTATATATATATGTAGGTTTTACAACGCTATTGCCAACAACGGCAAAATGATGGAGCCTTACATTGTAACCTCCGTAACACAAAGGGGAAAAGTGTTGGAAGAAAACGAGCCTAAGGTTGTTAACAAACAAATAGTTTCCGACAAAACCCTGCAACAAATACGACAAATGCTCCGCGATGTAGTACACCGTGGTACTGGAAAAGATGCGGACTCCCCACACATACAAATAGCGGGGAAAACAGGTACCGCCCAACGCTCGGCAGGTAAGGCTGGCTACGTAGGGCAAGGGCATAACGTCTCCTTTTGCGGTTTCTTCCCCTACGAAAAACCTAAGTACACTTGCATGGTAACGGTGAGCCGCCCCCGAATAGGCTACCCCTCGGGCGGACGTATTGCCGGAGGAGTGGTGCGCAAAGTGGCAGAACAAATTTATGCCACCACCATGACCGTACCCCTACAACAAGTGGAGGCGGACTCTACAGCCACTTTTGTTCCCACCGTTATAGGCGGAGAACGAGAGGCGATAAGGGAAGCCATGGACTGGACTAACACCCCAAAGGTGCCAATGGAAAAAGGGGAATGGCTTTATTACAGTGGCTTGGGCAAGGACACCATAGGGCAACTCCTCCCAGCCACACATAACCCCCAAACGGTGCCACACTTTGTAGGAATGACGCCCCGCGATGCGCTACTCCTGGCGCAACAATATGGGCTACAAGTGCAAATAGTGGGGCATGGGCATGCCGTAGTGCAGCAGTCGGTACGTTCTGGTACACCCTTACAATCCCGCCAAACCGTTACCCTCACCATACGATAATACTCTACAAAATATGAAACTAACACAACTCCTCATAGGTGTTTCTCATGCACAGTTAGGCGATGCCTCTTCCGTAAATATTTGTGGCATTGCCAGCGACTCCCGTAGTGTGCAGCCTGGCTTCCTGTTTGTTGCCCTGCGAGGCCTCGTTACCGATGGCCATAAATACATACCCCAAGCCATAGAAAAGGGTGCAGTGGCCGTTTTGTGCGAAGATGTTCCCGACGAACGCTCCCCACATGTAACCTATATTCGTGTGGACCATACCGACACCGTATTAGGGCAGATAGCAGCCAATTATTACGACCACCCCTCGGAAAAACTGAAATTGGTAGGCGTTACCGGAACCAACGGCAAAACAACCATTGCCACGTTGCTGTACCGCCTGTTTAAAGGGTTAGGTTATAAAGTGGGGTTGCTCTCGACCGTATGCAACTATATCCACGAAGAGGTGCGCCCCACCGAGCGTACCACCCCCGATGCCCTAACCTTGCAGTGCCTGTTGCACGAGATGGTGCAGGCCGGTTGCGAGTATGCGTTTATGGAGGTGTCGTCGCACGCTGTTAGTCAGCACCGTATAGGAGGGCTTGTTTTTGCGGGAGGTATATTTACCAATATCACCCACGACCACTTGGACTACCACGGTACTTTCCTTAACTACCTACATGCCAAACAAGGCTTCTTTGAGGCCCTCCCCAAAGCCGCGTTCGCCCTAACCAATTTGGACGAAACCAACGGCATGGTGATGGTACAAAATACAAACGCACAGGTTCATACCTATGCACTAAAACGCGATGCCGACTACAAGGGGCTTATTTGCGAACAGCACCTGTACGGTACCGACATGCTGCTGGATGGTACACAGGTATTCACTCATTTCGTTGGTAACTTCAACGCCTATAACCTGTTGGCGGTATACGGTGCTGCCCGCCTGCTAAACGCCCCCAAGGAGGAGGTACTTCGTTTGCTGAGCGAGTTGCACCCCGTGGATGGCCGTTTCCAAACCGTGCTTTCGCCTAAAGGATACGTAGCTATTGTGGATTATGCTCACACCCCCGACGCCCTTGAGAACGTACTTACCACCCTGCAGGACCTTATAGAGAAAACCGGCGGTCGCCTCATCACCGTTGTTGGGGCCGGTGGCAACCGCGATGCCGCTAAACGCCCCGTTATGGCAAGCATCAGTGCCAAACATAGCCACCTGCTTATCCTTACCTCGGACAACCCCCGAAATGAAGACCCCGAAGCCATTATACAGGAAATGCACCAAGGGCTAAGCACCGACGAAGCTACACGCACACTTTGCATTACCTCGCGCCGCGAAGCTATCCGAACAGCCTGCACAATGGCTTTACCTAAGGATATAATACTTATAGCCGGGAAGGGACACGAGAACTACCAAGAGATAAAAGGAGTGAAACACCACTTCTCGGACTTGGAAGAGGTGCAACAAATAACAGCAACCGAACAGCAAAACATAAACAACGCCTCACACAACACTCTTTGAACTTAATTAGCCATGCTGTACTACCTGTTTAAGTACCTACACCAAGCACATGTACCAGGCATGGGGGCGTTCACCTACATAAGTACACGCTCCGTGCTTGCTTTTATTGTAGCGTTACTATTAGCCACAATAGTGGGGCGACGTATTATTAACGCTCTGCGCCGTGCACAAATAGGCGAAACAATTAGGGACCTGGACCTGGAAGGGCAAATGAGCAAAGCGGGAACCCCTACAATGGGTGGAATCATTATTATTGTGGCATTGCTGCTACCCGTACTGCTGTTTTGCAGGTTGGATAACATTTATATTATCCTGATGCTTGTAACCACAGTATGGCTCGGCATCTTAGGCTTTGCGGACGACTATATTAAAGTGTTCCGGAAAAACAAAGAGGGGCTGCACGGTAGGTACAAACTTATAGCCCAAATAGGGCTTGGGGTTATTGTGGCTGTAACGTTGTTTATGAGCCCCTCCATTGTTATTAAGGAAAATACCAGGACGTTGGATAAGAACGGAGGCATAACGGTAGAGTACAACACCACCGAGCATAAAAGTACCCAAACCACCATCCCCTTCGTTAAAAACAATAATATGGAGTATGGCGCCATTGCCAACGCGTTAGGCATAAAGTCCAATAAGGAGGTGGTTACCTTCCTTGTTTTGGTAGTAGTGTATGTGTTTATTGTTATGGGTGTTTCCAACGGAGCAAACCTTACCGATGGGTTGGATGGGTTGGCTGCTGGTTCCTCGGCAATTATTGGTATAGTATTAGGGTTGCTGGCCTATATGTCGTCGCACATGGCATACGCCTCGTACCTTAACATTATGTTTATCCCTGGTGCCGAGGATTTGGTGATTTTTGCCGCGGCCTTCATAGGTGCTACCGTAGGTTTTTTGTGGTACAACTCCTATCCCGCACAGGTGTTTATGGGCGACACTGGCAGCCTTACATTAGGCGGCATTATAGCCGTTTTTGCCATTGTTTTGCGCAAAGAGCTACTGTTACCCATATTGTGTGGCATATTCTTGGTGGAGGCACTTTCCGTAATCCTACAAGTATCTTACTTCAAATGGAGCCGAAAGCGTACCGGTGTTGGCAAAAGAATATTTAAAATGACTCCCCTGCACCACCACTTCCAAAAAGCAGGAAACAGCAGCGTCGATGCTATTTGGAAACGCCCCCTGCAACCTATCCCCGAAGCCAAAATAGTGATACGTATGTGGTTAGTGGGTATTTTGCTTGCCGCACTCACTATCATCACCCTTAAACTTAGGTAATACAACACCATGGAAAAGCCATACCTGATAGTACTGGGCGCTGGCGAAAGCGGCGTTTGGACAGCTATTTTAGCACAACAGAAAGGCTTTAGGGTGCTACTCTCGGATGCTGGAGAGATAGCCCCTAAATACAAAACCCTTTGCACCCAATACGCGATACCTACCGAAGAGGGCGGCCACCAACTGCCACACCTTGCCGAAGCTACCGAGGTAGTGAAAAGTCCGGGCATACCGGACAGCGCCCCCGTGGTACAACGTTGTAGGGAGTTGGGGGTGCCTATTGTTTCGGAGATAGAGTGGGCTGCCCGTTATGCCGGCAATGCTACCTTTGTGGCTGTAACCGGCTCCAACGGCAAAACAACAACCACCTCCCTTATTGCACACGTATTACAAGAAGCCGGTATGGACGCCATGGCTTGCGGTAATATTGGAACCTCTTTGGCTCAGCTTGTGTGCCGAGATCCACACCACATATACGTATTGGAGCTGAGTAGCTTCCAGCTGGACCATATGTACCAATTTAGGGCACACATAGCGCTGCTGACCAATATCACGCCAGACCACCTGGACCGTTACAATCACCAGGTACAACACTATGCCGACGCCAAGGGACGCATTTTCCAGAACCAACAAAGCAGCGACATTGCCATTTATAATGCCGACGACCCCTTAACTCGCGAACTGCTGAAACGCTTGCCTCCCCTTGGAGCAGAGGTGTACACCTTTTCGGGCGATGCCCACAGTGGCGCACAAGCCTACTATACCGCAACCGAGTTGGTATGGCACCACAACAGCCAAGAGCTACGCCTTGCCACCAATACCATTCCCCTAAAAGGGCCACACAACTACCAAAATGTGCTGGCAGCCGGGTTGGTAGCCCTACAAATGGGTGTGCCCTTTGCAACCTTAGCAAAAGGGATAGCCAGCTTTAAGGCTATTGAACACCGCATGGAGCCTTGCGGTACCATTGGGGGCGTAACCTATATTAACGACTCCAAAGCAACAAACACCGACTCCACGCTGCACGCCCTGAAAGCCATGCCTACCCACCGCACCGTGCTTATACTGGGGGGAACAGATAAAGGCAATAACTACAACGACATTCTGCCCGAAGTACAACGCTCTGCCAAAGCACTCGTTTTCCTTACACGCGATAGTAGCAAGCTGCACGCCACCTTTGATGCCTTAGGGCTGCCCACTGCCGATGCCCACAGCTTACCCGAGGCCTTCGGCTTCATAGAAAGTCTTGAGCTACAGCCCGGGGATGTTGTTTTACTTTCGCCCGCCTGTGCCAGCTTCGACCTGTTTCGGAACTACGAAGAGCGCGGCACCCTTTTTAAGCAAGCCGTTAGCCAGCTATGCAATAGTAAATGAAGAGAATAGGCATACTTTCCGACACCCACGGCACATGGGATGCTAAAATAGCAAACTACCTGAGCCAGTGCGATGAAATATGGCACGCAGGAGATATAGGCGACCGCTCCGTATTGGAGCATATGAGAGCCTTAGGGAAACCCCTCCGTGCCGTTTACGGAAATATCGACGGGGCCGAGATTCGGCGCGAATGCCCCTTGGAAACCACCTTCACAGTAGAGGGGTGTACCGTATATATGCGCCATATTATAGGGCGCCCCGGAAATTACAAGCCCGGCATACCGGCACGACTGCGCACATACAAGCCAACAATAACCGTAGCCGGCCACTCCCACATATTAATGGTTAAGTATGACGCCGACTTCCAGACGCTCCACATAAACCCTGGAGCAGCAGGAACTTACGGGCAACAAACAGTGCGCACACTAATACTGCTCACATTAGAGGCCGGAAAACCAAAGGAGTTAGAGGTGGTAGAGCTACATGCCCACCCCCAAGCACGCTAACCCAAACATTTTATTTGTAACTTTGGCCTAACCGCGCTGTTTGCGCAAAACCGCTTACATTCCCCGTTTTTACACTTAAACCCTACTAAACTTATGAACGTAGACAAGAACCGACTCATAGAGGCACAATATACCTTGTATGCCGTTACCGAGGATAACAAAGAAGAGCTTATAGAGCAAACCACGCCCGAACGCCCCTTGGCTTACATCCACGGTATGGGAATTATGTTGGAAGCCTTTGAACGTAACCTATTGGGGTTAGCCCCTGGTGACAGCTTCGACTTTTACCTGCAACCCGCCGAAGCCTACGGCGAGCACCAACCCAACTATGTGATGATGTTGGACAAAGAGATGTTTTTTATAGATGGCAAGTTTAACGACGAAGTGGTTAAAGTAGGCAACATAGTGCCTATGATTACCAACGACGGACAGCAACTGCAAGGGTTAGTACTGGAGGTAACACCCGACCAAGTGAAGATGGATTTTAACCACCCTTTGGCAAACCGTACCTTGCACTTCGTGGGTAGCGTGCAGGAGGTATCGGAGGCAACCCCCGAAGATATAGCCGAATTCCTGGGAACGCCTGGTGGTGGCTGTTGCGGTTGCCATGGTGCCGACGAAGGCGGTTGCTGCGGCTGCCACTAATACAGGAAAAGGCAACGTGTTTTTGTGCGCATAGCACAACGGCTTGTGGTTAGTGCGTACAAAAGTCGCATGCGCACCCAACGCATTTAAGGTAACAGGATAGCTTGCCTTTACGAAATAAAAGGAGGGGCTGTGTCGTAATAAAGGGTTACGGCGCAGCCTCTTTTTTTTGCGCCCAATCGCTCCAACCGGCTTCTCCTACTACACCTCCCCTTTTTTACGTCGGAATACACCCTGAAATTTATCCCGAAAACGGAACAAAAATCACCCCGAAAAATTGGATTGCTTTTTGCCCGAAAATTGTCTCCCGAACAAGACAAAAAAGGGAGTATTTTTTTGACCGAAATTTGAACCTAAAAATAAGGGAGAAATTGGGGCGTTTTTTGGGGCGTTTTTTGGGGCGTTTTTTGGGGCGAAAAATGAGGTGAAAAAGGGGCATTTTTGGGGCAGAAGGCGTAATTGCCCACAATCCCTTTGCTGGAGCGGGTTTGCGAGGGGTGTTAAAAGTTGTGTAAAAATAACTGCGCTTTCTTTTTCAACAAACTGCGCTTTTCGTCGAGACAAACTGCGCTTTCTTTTTCAAAGGACTCCGCACTCCTTTTTTTTTGCTCCCCCCAATTACCCTCCCCAAACCACCCCTAAAACGTCCCCCAAAAACATCCCCCAAGCACCCTAAAAAACGCCTAAAAAAATCGTTCCAAAAACGGACAAAAAATCTCCCATTTGCATCTGAATTTGCATCTGAAATTTCGGATAAAATTGCCCTGAAAAGTCACCCCTAAATCACCCCTAAATCTGCCCGAAAAAGTGGCATCTCCCTCCTCCCGAAAAAAAGCCCGATTTGCACCCAACATATACAATCCTTCTCTTGGGGGCTACCGTTGATGTTGGTTTCCCGTGCTGTGGCTATGGGCAAAAAAAGAGGGCGTGCCTATTTTGCCCCCTCCCTTCTTGTTTTATACTTACCCCATGAAAATCTGTTAGCGAAGTGTTAAAGGGGCTGATACAACGTTTCTCTTCCGAGCGCTTGGCGATAAAAGCAACCCCCCTCGCCAATAAAAAGCATTCCCAAAGGATGTTTTAACGCACCAGCTTTAGTTTAGTTGGGGGAAAATAACAGCGTAAAAGGCAAATAGGGAATTTCACCCCAAAACTATTGAGGTAAAAAGCCACATAAACTATTGCAAGTAAAAATATTCTTCGTACATTTGCACTCACAATAGGGATAACAGCCTATGACTCCGTAGCTCAGTTGGTAGAGCAAATGACTCTTAATCATTGGGTCGAGAGTTCGAGCCTCTCCGGGGTCACTAAAAACACAAAAGCCTCCAAAATGTCAATTGCATTTTGGAGGCTTTTTATTTTCTCTTCTCTGGGTTATTTTACTGGGATTGTTAATGTTACGGGTTTTACACCTTGGGTAGAAGCTCTGAATCTCAGGCTCCCCTTCATATTGGCGCTGCGGACAATAGCTGTAGCTGCCCCACTAAACAAATCCATCTCGGGCTTCTGAAACGAAAGCAGCGAGGTTGGGTCTCCGTTTGCTGTAGCTTCAAAAGAGCCAGCCCCACTAACCGAGAACTTAATGCGCCGAGTGTCTGTTGGAACAATATTTCCATCCTTATCGGCTACTCGTATGGTGATATAGGCAAGGTCGTCGCCATTAGCAACAAGGTCCTCACGGTTAACCGTAGCCACAAGGTGGTGCGGCTTTCCTGCTGTGCGTATAACCTTTTCCGCTTTAACCTCCCCGTTAGCATCGTACGCCACCACTTTAATCTCCCCAGGCTGGTAACGCACCTCATTCCACATAAGTCGGTAGCGGTTATAAACGGTACTGTTATTCTTTTCCCTTACCCCCATACTTTTACCATTAACAAACAACTCGGCTTTAGGGTAAGAGGTGTACACAAAAACCGGTGTAACTTCACCTTCCCGCCCTTTCCAGTTCCAGTGGGGAAGGATATGCAGTGTGGGTGACTTATCGTTCCACTTGGCACGATACAAGTAGTAACGGTCTTTAGGTATAGAGGCAAGGTCTATTATACCAAAATAGCTCGAGTGGCTGGGCCATGCGTCGGTGTCGTACGGGCTTGGTTCCCCAAGGTAGTCGAAGCCAGTCCAAACAAACTGTCCTATCACCCAGGGGTGGTCATCATCCCGAGCAAAGTCCAGGTCCGGAACATTGGACCATGCACAACTCTCGTTATCGTAGCTATTGGACTGGTTCCCAGGGTGCAATACCACGTTATGCTCAGCAAACTCCACGGGGAAGAAATAGTGCCCCCGGGAAGATACTGTGGAGGCGGTTTCGGAGCCAAGGATAATCTTCTGGGGGAGTTTTGCGTAAAACTTATCGTAGTGTTGTGGTTTGTAATTAAACCCTGGAATGTCCAATGCGGCAGCAAAACCATTATCTATTACAGCACCTTCACCCACTTGGTCCATGCCGCAAGTTATAGGCCTTGTGCTATCCAGCACGCGTATTGCGCTACGCAAGCGCATCAGCTCTTTTATGCCAGGGGCGCCCCACTGGCTCGGCACCTCATTACCAATGGACCACATAACTACCGATGGGTTATTACGGAAATGGCGTACCATGTTGCTTATATCTTTATCTGCCCACTCATTAAAAAAAGCACCGTAGCCGTTTGGCGATTTAGGCTGGAATCCCCAGTCATCAAAAGGCTCAATCATCAGCATAACCCCCATTTCGTCGCATAACTCCACAAGCTCGGGGGCAGGCATGTTATGGGCTGTTCTAATGGCATTAACCCCCATATCTTTTAGCAGCTCTATTTGGTGGCGCAATGCCGACCTGTTTACGGCAGCCCCCAAGGGGCCAAGGTCGTGGTGGTTACAAACCCCTTTAAACTTTGTAGGAGTGCCGTTTAGGAAGAATCCCTTTTCTGGAATAAACGCTATGGAGCGTATCCCAAATTGGGTATCATAAGTATCCACCACCTTGCCATCTACCTGTAATGTTGTTCGGGCTACATATAACGCTGGCGTTTCGGGACTCCATAAAGCGGGGGTCTCTACCACAAAAGCCTGAGTGTATCCTTGTCCACGGGCACAATATATACCCTCCGCCATAGCAACCTTCTCCCTCTCGGGGTTAAGGATTACGGTACAAACGTGTATGTTTTGCCTATCCAAAGCCCCAGCAATATCCATAGTAAGCCGAACCGAAGCGTAGTTGGGAGTTACCTCGGGGGTAGTTACAAATGTTCCCCATACAGGTATGTGTACTTTATTTGTAGTAATAAGGTGCACATTCCGGTAGAGGCCTGCGCCAGGATACCAGCGCGATGCCCGCTCAAAGTTTTCTAACTCTACCACCAGGGCGTTGCTACCGCGCCTTACCACTGCCGATACATCCACATAAAAAGAGTTGTAACCATAAGGCCAAAACGCCACCTCCTTTCCGTTCACAAATACGTGGGCGTTACTCATAGCGCCATCGAACAGAAGAAAGGTGTTTTTGTTTGTGGTTTCTTCCACTTCAAAGGTTGTGCGGTAGGTGCCTTTCCCTATAAAAGGGAGGCCGCCTGTTCTGCCTGTTTTTTCTGTTTTCTCTGTTTCACCATTCTGCTCTACGGCAACCGTCTGGAGGTCGTTAGCCCTATTGAAGGGGCCGTAAATAGCCCAGTCGTGAGGCACTCGCACCTTTTCCCATACGGTTTTGGGGGTGGCCCTTCCTTTGGTAAATTCCCATCCCTCCTTTAAAGTCCTAACCGTCCTTTGTGCACTAACCCCACTGGAAGCAAATAGGATGAGGAGTAGGAGGGAGGAGAGGTGGCGTTGGATTGAGTTCATGATGCTGAGTATTAGAAGTTTAGTTTGCAAGATAAGCAATTTTTAGGTGTTTAGTAGCATGCCCTTTTTAGGGGAAGTGTAGATGGGTGTGGATTTGTTAAAAATTGCCGTTGGGCGCTATGAGGAAATCATCCCCAGTTTGGGGTAAGGCGGTTGTAGTTAATTGGTATAGGAAATATTGTAGCCGAGTTTATTATGGAAAGATTATCAAAGCCATAGGGTAGGGGAAAAGGTAAGTGTTAAAATGAGGTTTTTCGCAGATTTTCTATTTTGTGTTGTAATATCCTGTTGTTTAGTTTGTTATATCATTAGCGTGATAGGCCTTCCCCTCTTCGTGTTAAATTTTTTACTCCCGTAGGGTTGAATACGTTTGCACGCGTTTGTTTTTTTTTCTATTATTGCAAAGGCTTAGTTGTTTTGTGCAATCACGAAGATATCCAACTAAGTTGATGAGAATCTCATACAATTTATTAACATCTATATTTTAATGCTATGAATGGATTTCGCCCCAGAAAGTTATGGCAATGGGGAGGTACAAGCCTCCTGGCATGCATGGTCATGGCCTCTTGCGGGGGGAAGCACAAGGGAGCCCCAGAGTTGCGCCCTTCGGACCCCTCCAAGCCGGTGACCATTACCGAATTCTATCCCGATAGCGGAGGATTACGGACCAAGTTTATCCTGAAAGGCTCCAACTTTGGAACCATTAAGGATAGCCTGCATTTGTTTTTTGAGCAGGTTAACCCAGTAACTCAAGAACTCGAAAGTACGCCCGCTGTGGTTATCAACTCGGTGGACGATGTGTTGTACGCCTTAGTACCCAAGCTGCAGCATGGGGCTACTTCCGTACGCCTTAAGGTGGGCGATAAGGAGGCAACCTTTGGTTTGGAGGACGGACAAAAAACCTACAAGTACTTAGTTGCCAAAACGGTGTCCACAGTGGTGGGGCTGCCCAAAAAGAATGGGAATAAGAATGGTACGCTTGCCGAGGCTCAGCTCAGTTGGCCACGTTATGTACTTATAGATGATAAGGACAACCTGTTGGTGTTTGAGTGGCAAACCAATAATAACCGCTACGTGGACATAAAGGGCAACAAGGTGTCTGCCATATCTAAAGCGGCATGTGGGCAAGGTATTGCCGACGCCGAACGCAAGAACTTTTGGGTTCCTCAAGATCAGACAAGGCCCGAGTTTTTCCAGTTTTCACAAGAAACGGGTTACGTACTGGAGCGAAAAGGTAAAATCACCAACGAAAATGTATACTTACACTCTGTAACCTTTGGGCCAGAAGAGAATAAAGACTGGTTCTACTCTCGTAAAAATACTGGTCAAATGATCCGCTTTCCACGCAAAGAGGGGAACAAGCAGATACACCAGACCGAAGTGCAAGAGCTTGGCGTTATTGGTTTGGACAACGGTGGACAAAATGGTCACATAGTTTACAACCCCCACGATGGCTATTTCTACTGCACTGTGCACCGTAACAACGCTCTGTTCCGTATAAAAGTCACCCTGAATGCCGAAGACCCATCGGCAAAACCTACAGCAGATATTAAGCTGATATCTAAGGCAGAACCAGGTTATAACGATGGCGTAGTGGACTTTACAGGTGAGGGCGATACCGAGGTGAGATTTAAAGAACCTCGGGGAGTAGCCTTGGATAGCAAGGGTAACTTGTACATTGCCGATCACGGCAACCACTGTATACGTATGCTAAATACCAAGAGTGGGGTACTTACCACTGTGGCGGGTGTTCCTAAAAAGGCAGGTCATAAGGACGGAGACCCCGATATCGCACAGTTTAACGGCCCTTGGGGACTCTACATGGACCAAAACGATATGCTTTACATTTGCGACCTGTACAACCATTGTGTACGTCGCCTCGCTATAGAGTAATCCTTTATACCCTATATCTGAACAAAGTATGAAACATAGAATACTATACTTAACAATGGTCCTGATGGCGCTGCTCTCCTTCCCGGTGACAGGCGTGGCGCAAGGGCCTACCCTCAAGGTAGAGGGTGTAATTGTGGACGAAGCCAATCAGCCACTTACGGGGGCTAATATATCTTTGGCATCGAACCCCAAAATAGGTACGGCTACCGATATTAACGGTAAGTTCTCGTTGGACCGTTTGAAGAAAAACGACGTCCTGAAAATTACCTTTATTGGCTACCAAGTAAAAAACTATAAGGTAACCCGCTCGGTAAGCAATTTGCGCATTCAATTGCAGCCAGACGACAATGTACTTAACGAGGTTGTAGCTGTAGGTATGGCTAAGCAGCGTAAAGTATCGGTAGTAGGTGCTGTTACCACTGTTGACCCCAAAGAGTTGGACATTCCTGGTGGCGACATAACTACCCACCTGGCTGGTGTTGTTCCAGGTATTATTGCTACCCAAGCCAGTGGAGAGCCTGGTCAGGACTTCTCCGAGTTCTGGGTACGTGGTATCTCAACCTTTGGTGGTGGTGCTGGTGCTTTGGTACTTATCGATGGTATCGAAGGAAGCCTCCGGAATATCAATACCGCCGACATCGAGAGCTTCTCTATCCTAAAGGACGCCTCTGCTACAGCAGTATATGGTGTGCGTGGTGCTAACGGTGTTATCCTTATTACTACCAAGCAGGGTAAGGCAGGCCGCCTTTCCGTTATGGCGCGTAGTAGTGTAGGGTTGGCGCACTCAACCCGTTTGCCCAACTATTTGGAGTCGTACGACTATGCACGCTTGGCTAACGAAGCACGTATAGTTCGTGGTCAGGAGCCTCGTTATACAGAGGTAGAGTTAGAGCTAATGCGTAACAACCTGGACCCCGACCTCTACCCCAACGTGAACTGGCGTGACGTAATCATGAAAAAGTTTGCCACCAACCACTCGCACTACATTTCTGCACAAGGTGGTGGTAAAGCTGCCAACTACTTTATCTCGGTAGGAGCCAACTACCGTGAAGGTATCTTTAAAACCGAGAAAGGTATTAACAAGTACAACACCAACGTGGATTACCAAACCTATAACTTCCGCGCTAATGTTGTTACACACCTTACATCGGATACGGACTTCTCGTTGCTAATGGATGCAACGCTCACCAACCGTAACGCCCCTGGTTTTGCCAATAACACCGATGCTATATGGGGTGCTCAGGCTAACCTTACACCGCTTACCGTTCCTACACGTTTTAGCAACGGGGAGCTTCCTGCTTATGGGCGTAACGGAAACCAAATATCTCCTTACGTACTTATTAACCACTCTGGTTACAAGTCGTTCGATAACAACACTTACCGTACAACCCTTAAGTTGTCGCACAACTTTAAGAAATGGGTTCCTGGGCTTACTGCCGAAATATTGGCATCGTACCGCAATAACAGTTACCTGAATACAACCCGCAGCAAAATTCCTAACCTGTTTAAAGCATTTGGCCGCTACAACAATGGTGATTTAATGCTGGAGAGAACCGTGAACCAGTCGTTCCTTTCTTTTAACAAAGCAGCAGGTAACAGCGATTTGTTGTACTTCCAAGGGCAAATCAACTATAACCGTGTGTTTGCCCAAAAACACCGTGTTGGCGCATTGGTTCACGCCTACCGTCAGCAAACAGTAAGCTCCGACTCGCAAGGCGCTATAGCTTCTATCCCTAAGCGTTACCAAGCGCTCTCGGGCCGTGCAACTTACTCCTACCAAGACATCTACAACGCCGAGTTTAACTTTGGTATAACTGGTAGTGAGAACTTTGAGCCTGGGTTCCAGTATGGTTTCTTCCCCTCTATAGCTTTCGGTTGGGTACCATCTCAGTACGAATGGGTGCGGGAAAACATGCCCTGGATGGAGTACTTCAAGATTCGTGCTTCCTACGGGCAAGTGGGTAACGACCGCATTAGCGGACGCCGTTTCCCTTACCTCACCCTAATTGGCAACTCTGGCGGCAGGTGGAAAGGTGAAGACTCACAATCCTACCAAGAAACCCAGATAGGTGCTAACAACCTGCGTTGGGAGGTTGCTCAGAAGTACAACCTTGGTATCGACTGGACCTTCTTTAAGAACCGTTTTGGTGGTACAATAGACATTTTTACAGATATACGTAACAACATCTTCCAGGAGCGTGCCCGCCTCCCCGAAGAGGTAGGTGCCGTAACCTTACCTTACACCAACATTGGCCGTATGCATAATGTGGGGTTAGATGGTAACGCCTACTACATGCACCAATTCACCAAGGACTTTAAGGCTACCGTGCGTGGTAACTTTACTTTTGCTCACAACAAGGTGGATCACTGGGAGCAAGTAGCACCCCGTTACCCCTACCAAAGCTACATTGGGCTACCCCTGAACATTCAGCGTGGGTTGGTGGCCGAAGGCTTGTTCCGCGACTCCTTGGAAATTAAGAGTTGGCCTAGCCAAAAATTTGGTGAAGTACGCCCAGGTGACATCAAGTACAAGGATGTTAACGGCGACGGCAAGGTGGACAATGACGACATCGTACCTATCAGCTACAACCCCACTCCTGAATTGGTGTACGGTTTTGGTACCGAGTTCCAGTACAAGAAGTTGCGCATAGGTTTCTTGTTCACTGGTGCTGCCCGTAAAACCTTCTTCTTTGGAGGGTTAGGTTTCCACCCATATTCCAACGGTGAAACCGGTAATGTGCTGACCATGGTGAATGACCAAAGGAACCGTTGGACCCCAGCTTGGTACTCTGGCGACCCAGCTACCGAGAATCCTAACGCACGTTTCCCCCGTTTGTCGTATGGTAACAGCGGAAACAACAACCGGCCTTCAACCTTCTGGCATACCCGTGGCGACTTCCTAAGGTGGAAAAACGTGGATATCTCCTACGATATGTCCAACGAATGGCTGAAAAAGGTTTACATCCAACACCTCAACCTGCGCTTTATTGGCGAAAACCTGCTCACCTTCGACGGTGTTAAGCTCTTCGACCCCGAGCAAGCACAGTACGGTGGATTGAAGTATCCTATTCAACGCCAATTCACATTCCAAGTAACCGCCTCATTCTGATCCCCCCATTAGTTACGAATAAACAGATATGAAACGTATTATATATAGTTTGCTTTTAGTCGTAGGAACAGGGCTTACTTCATGTAACTACCTGAACATGAGCAGTTACTTTGAAGACTTTTTGCCTGCCGACTCCATTGTGCAAAGCGAGCAATACATGAAGGGTTACCTGTATGGTGCCGCCTCTTGGTTGCCTAACGAGGGAAACCTGCTGGTGAACTCCTATGGCCCATACGGTGTAGCTAACGATGAAACGCTACTCCCATGGAATCCCCGTAACGACTATGCCGGTATTGCCTTTAGTATTAACGAAATGGACCCTTTTGCCAACCACTTTAACGTATACCCCACCTACTATAAGGGTATTAGGGCCAGCAATAAAATACTAACCAACTACCAAAGAATACCACACCTTTCTACCCGTGGTAAGGACGAAATTTTGGGACTGACCCACTTTATGCGTGCCATGTTCTACTACCGTTTGTTGGAATTGTACGGGCCTGTGCCTCTGCTTCCAGAAGAGGAGTTGGACGTGGACAAAAGCTCCGAAGATTTGGCTTTCCCACGAAGCACCTACGACCAAGTGGTGGATTACATTTGTAAGGACCTGGACGAGGCTTACAAGTATTTGCCCGAAGAGAACCCGAGCAGTATGATTTACCGGCCTACACGCTATGCTGCTATGGCATTCAAGAACCGTATTTTGTTAACGGCAGCATCGTCTTGGTACAACGGTAACCCAGTTTACGCTTCGTGGAAAACAGCGGAGGGCGAAAACTTCATTAGCCAGGTATACGAACCTGAAAAATGGGCCTACTCGGCAGCTGCTGCTAAGGTGATTATTGAAAGTGATAGGTTTGAGCTTTACACCTTCCCCTCGGACCAATTTACCCCCGAGCTTCCTGAAAATGTGTCGAAGCTGCCTTATCCCGACGGTGCCGGTGAAATAGACCCCTACCGTTCCTACTCCCATATGTTTAACGGTGAAGCGTTGGACCAACGTAACTCCGAGCTGATATATGCGGCTACCTTTAACCAGCAGGACTTAAAGAATGTATTCCCCTTGAATGCTAACGGCTGGAACTCTTGGGGCGTTACCCAAGAATTGGTAGATAAGTACCGGATGAAAGATGGTTCGGACTTCAAAGTCACCGATGACTCTCATCAGCCTATAGGTGGCGACCGCACCTTTAGCGAGTACACCCTGAAAGGTGATGCGCCTAAGATGTACCTGGATAGGGAACCACGCTTTTACGCTACCATTGGTTTTAACCACTGGCTATTGGTAGGTTCTTCGTACACCGACTCCGGTAAGGACAATTATAGGAACTCCGTGAACCGTGAGGTAACCTACTACTCCGATGGTAACGCCATTCCCGGTAATGCCAATCCCGACGACCGTATTCGTACTGGTTACACCTGTGTGAAATACCTACACCCCGAGGATAACTTCTTTGCTACCGTTAAGCGTAAAACCTTCCCCGCTATGCGTTATGCTGAAACATTGCTGAACTACGTGGAGGCGCTGAACGAAATGAGAGGTGAGCCGGCATACACCTATACCACGCCCGACTCATTGACAACCGTTACTGTACAGTATGACCCAGAAGAAATAGTGAAGTACTTTAACCGTATCCGCTACCGTGCTGGCTTGCCAGGTATTACGGTAGATGACGTGGCGGACCAAAATGCGTTCCGTGAACTCTTGCGCCGTGAACGTGCCGTAGAGTTTGCTCAAGAGGGGCGTAGGTACCATGACGTGCGTAGGTGGGGTATTGCTAATGAAACAGAGAACAAACACCTTAGAGGGTTAGATGTTTCGAAGCGTAAAAATCAGCGAAAGGAATTTTATACCCCTATTGAAATTCAGCACAAAAATGCTATTCGTATTTTTACGCCCAAAATGTACTTCTTCCCCTTACCTCGTACAGCTATGGACAAGAACCCAAAACTGATACAAAACCCAGGATGGGATAACCGTGGCGACTGGGCTGAATAAAGTATGAACTAAAACCCGTAATACGATATGAAAAGTAAATACGTAAAATTGCTCCTGGGTACGGCGTTTATGACAGGTGTATTGACCTCTTGTTATGAAACCCCTACCTCCAAGGAACAATACAAGCCTGAGGTGTATATGGTGGGAGCCAACGATAAGGTGCAAAAACGCAACTTCCCATTTAAGCCCGAAGGCGAAATGGCAACGAACTTTATTTCCATTTCTTCCTCTGGTAGCCGTAGGATTACCGAAAAGGTGCAAATGAAACTTGTGTACCGTGACTCGTTGGTGGATATTTATAACCGCAAGAACTTCTCTACACTGGCTTCGGAACGTCATAAATGGTACAAACTGATAGATTTAAGTAAGGTAGATATCCCGACCATGGATAATGTGGTGTTGGACCCTACCGACTCTATTTATGTGCATGTACCTATTAATGTGGAAACGCACGGAATGGATGCCGACTCCCTGTGGGTGATTCCTTTGAACCTTGCAGAAAGTAGCCCATACCCTGTTAACCCAACGGGGCGTAACATGCTGGTATCGGTAACCTTAGTTAACGATTTCTCTGGCTCTTACATACTTGAGGGGAGAGACTCCATACCAGGAGACGTCCGGGGGTATCCTTTGAATAAACCCAAACAGCTAAAGGCTATGGGATTGCGTGAGGTAAGGCTCTTTTACGGTGGTAGCAACGAGGGTAGAAACTACCTGGATGCTAACGCCATTAAGCTAACTGTAGCCGAAGAAAAGAACGAAAAAGGGTTTTACCCCGTTACCATCACTGCTTGGAAGTCCTTAAATATTAAGGAACAACGAGAAGGGTATTACGACCCCGAGAAAAAAGAATTCGTGTTGCTTTACCTTATCAACGAGAATAATCAAGACCACTTGATACAAGAGATCTTGAGGTTTAAGGAATCCGAAAAGGAATAGTTGTAATACACTTCTTTATACCGCAAGGCGAAAAAGCAGAACTCTGCAAAAAAAGGGAAAGAGTATGATGCAGGTCTGCGTCAGCTCTTTCCCTCTTTTTGTTTCGTAGCCATATAGTCCTAATACACAAATCAGCAACAGGCAACGTGTGAAAAACTGTTATATGATAAAAAATGACTATATTGCCAAGGTATTACTCACTAAAATCCAGGATACAAAATATGAGAAGCATGCGATCAACTCAATTTTTCCTACTTTGCATGTGCTTATTGTTAGCGATAAGCACCGGAATAATGGGCTGTAAAAAGCCAGCTAAAGAGAATGCTACCCCCAATCCCCCAACAGGCTCTACCCTAACGGTACGGACCAATTTAGGGTTTAAGGGCGAAGGGGGAGCGCAAACCGTTGATGTGAAGTCCTCCTCTCCTTGGAAAGCCGAAGTTAAGCAGGGGAAAGAGTGGCTAACGGCCTCCCCTAAGGGAGACAACCAACTCATTGTTACAGCCAAGGCGAACGTAGAAAAAAACACCCGGTCGGGGGTTATTAACATCAGCAATGACGCTGGCAAGGCGGTATCCATCCGTGTAAAACAGATGGGCAGCGAGATGGCCATAGAGATTCCACAGTCGTTTGCCCGAATAAAATTGCCTTTTGAAGGAAACGAGAAAATGGAGGTGGAGGTATCTTCCAACACTACCTACACAATAGTAATCCCCGAAGAGGTTGCCTCTTGGGTAGAACAAACCGACGCCCCAGCCTTGCGTGCCGATATGGTGACAAAGAAGCACTACCTAAAGGTGCACCCCAACACCACAGGGAGCCGACGCGAAGCTACCATTAAGGTGCAAGCCACCCAAAACCCCAACCTGTTTGCCTCTTTTGTTATAGACCAAGCGCAAGAGCAGTCGGACGTGTCGCAAGTAACCGTTATACCCGACAAAAAGCTTACTGTAACTGGGGGTAAAGCCTCCAGCTTCCAGGCTGGCTCTCCTATCACTAATACCTTCGACGGCAAGTTTGGTACTAGTGACAGGGAAATTTACCACTCCCCTTGGAACGCTGCCAACAAGTTCCCCATTACTTTAGAGTACTTCTTTAACAATAATACCCTGCCACTACAATCCATAAGGTACCATTCCCGTAACGGTAACGGTAACTTTGGCAGAATAGAGGTTTGGGTTAAAACTGCCAGTGCCGATTACAAGAAGGTGCAAGAAACCGACCTTTATGAAAAGGACGGCGATAGCGATATACCCATACCCGAAGAGCATAAAGGAATAGTGCCTACTGCGGTTAAAATTGTTGTTAATAGCGGCAAGGCAGGCTTTGCCAGCTGCTCCGAAATGGAGTTTTTTACCCCCAATGATGAAGACCCCCAAGCCAAGGCGCTCTCCGTAGTGTTTACGGACAAAACCTGCTCCGAGCTTAAAGAAGGTGTTTCCGACGATCAGATAGCTGCTCTGCCCGACTTCTTCCGGCAAATAGCCCTGAAACTTAAAAACGGAACCTACCCTGCCGAAGAAAAACGCTTCCGCATTCAAGAATGCAAGCCGTACAGTACTCCCGAAGTTTGGAGCCAAAAGCTGATCACCCGCAGGTACTCCCACCTAAACAACCCATTAGGTATTATTGTAGAGCCTAACGAGGAGATTGTTGTGTTGGTGGATAACATCCAGGCCAACGGTGCTAAGTTGGCATGTGCGTATGACCTGACACACAACACCGAGAACCACAGGTTGGTTAATGGTGTTAACAAAATAACCTTTACCAAAGGGGGGAACCTGTTCCTCCTTAATGAGTGGCCCGACCCCCGTAACCAAAAGTCGGTACGCGTACATATCCCCCCACAAGCTAATGCCAAAGGAGAAGAGGTGGCAAGGGTTGGCTATAATGTGTTCGACCTAAATGTGGATAAAACCGATGAAGTGTACCGCCAATACCTTGCAAAGTCGCGCAAGCTAAAGGATGGCAACTGCACCTTTGTACTTAAAGGGCGCAAAATAGTATTTACGGTACGCCACGCCGTACTGCAAAACCAAGAACGCCATAAAGGTTACGGTGTGGTGAAAGGGCTTCAGCGCTGGGATGATGTGATGGATTGGGAGCAGGAGCTGGCAGCCATTAAACCCTTTGCCGACAGCGGTGAGTTTAACACCCTTATGCATGTTTCCACCTGTTTCAATGCTCAGCGCGATGGTTCTGGTGGTGGTTTATACGCTACCGACTACCGTATTAATATGGAAAGCGGAAACGATGAAAGCCGTGATGGTTGGGGCTTTAAAAACAACTTCGACCCCCGCGATATGGACCGTGCCCAGGATAACCAGTGGGGTGTAGGCCACGAGTTAGGCCACATGCACCAAGGCGCTATTAACTGGGGTAGTACAACAGAGTCCAGCAACAACCTCTTCTCCAACTACGTGGTTTATAAAATTGGTGTGTGGGGTTCGCGCGGTTCTTCTATTGAACAGCTTGCCACTTACCGCTTTGCTCCACCTACACCATGGGTGCGCTTTAAGCACCTTAAGCCCGATGGTACACTAAAAGCACCCGAGTTAGCCAACATGGGGGGCGACGTATCCAACAAACACGGCTTATATCAAGGGGAAGACTCCGAAACCCACATGCGCCTGAACCAACAGCTGTGGACCTACTTCGACCGCTGTGGCTTCCAACCAGGCTTCATTAACAAACTCTTTGTGCAAGCGCGCGAAAACACCTCCTTTAGGCTGCCGTGGGGCAACCCTGGCGAGAGCCAAATGCGCTATGCCCGCAGTGTGGCACAAGCCGCTAACATGGACATGACGGAGTTCTTCGATGCTTGGGGATTCTTCCAAGTGGTGGACCGCTTCACCTTCTTCCAGTATGGTGCCTTTAACTATGGTGTTACCCAAGAGATGATTGATGAAACTCTGAAGTTCATGAAGCAATTCAAAACCAAATGCCCGCCCATACAGTATATAGAGGACCGTATGTACGACGCCAGTGCCAAAGGCAATGCCAAAGGGCGATCCCCCAAGGGTTGCGATGTAGGCTACTTCGAAACCTTCAAGAACAAGGTGCAAGTCACCAAAAAGGTTACCTACACTGTTTCGGGCCGCACGTATAGCGTTAGCAATGGCGACCAAGCTGTTGCCTTCGAACTACGCCGGCCGGCACAAGGGCAAGAAGAGTTAGGCAAGTTAGTATGGTTTGCCAACAGGTATAACTTCACCGTGCCAAACGAAGCTAAGGATATCGATGGTGCCGAGCTATACGCTGTGCAGTACGACGGCAAGCGCATAAAAGCCACCAAGAGTAACTAACCGTTAGAATAGAACCGTTTTGATGCATTGTTTTACGAAGCATAAAACAGTTAGATAACAACAAAGGGTAAAAAGGATACTCCCACAATAGGAGTCCCTTTTTACCCTTATTTTTTTTGTAATAATAGGTTGTTCGCCTTTTTCCCTGCTATTATATTACTTACATAAATAAAAGACGAATAGATGATACACCGAAAGAAATACCTTTTGTCGATATGTGTTTGGCTGTGCCTAACCTGCTTGTTTACCCTGTTGTATGGATGTAAAAAAGAGCCCAAGGGAGTAGCACCAGACCCTATACCCCCAAAAGAGCTATCGGTAGTCCGTTCTGATATAGGTTTCCCTGCCGATGGGGGAACCCAAACCCTTGATGTGAAGTCCTCCTCCGATTGGACGGCACAAGTAAAACAGGGAGCAGACTGGATTTCGGTGCAAAAGAAAACCAATGCCCAACTCCTTATAACCGCAACCCCTTCCAACCTTAAAACTAAACGCCAAGGGGTTATAAACCTGACCAACAAACAGGGGAGTGGAGTATCGGTGCGTGTGTCGCAAATGGGGTCGGACTGGGAAATAGTAATTCCCGATGGCAGTTTGCGTGTTAATGCATCGCCCCAAGGCGTTGAGGACTTAAAAGTTGAAGTTTCTGCCAATACTACCTACAGGTTGGACTTCCCCGAGGAGGTGAAAACGTGGATTGCGGAACGTACCGACCCACCTTTGCGTGCCGACCTTATAACCAAAGCCCATTACCTGCAAGTTAAGCCCAATACAACGAATAAAAAACGGACCGCCACCATTACCGTACAAGCTACCAAAGCACCAGATATTAAGGGTACTATTACGGTAACACAGGAGGCTATGACGGCCGACCCTACCGATGTTATAATACCTAAGGACAAAAAACTAACCGTAACCCGAGGTGTTGCTTCCAGTTTTCAGCCAGGATCGGGCATAGACAAGTCCTACGATGGTGCGTACGGTACTACCGATGGGAAAATATACCACTCCAAGTGGAGCGACGCCAAAAAGTTTCCTGTTACCTTGGAGTACTTTTTTGAAGGTAACGCCCTCTCGTTGGACTATATTATATACCACCCCCGTGGCGGTAACGGCAACTTTGGTAAGGTAGAGGTTTGGATTAAAACCGCCCAAGAAGAATATAAGAAGGTGCTGGATACCGACCTGCACGAAAGAGGATCGGCTACCACTTTGACTATACCTACAGAGTTCCAGGGCGTTGTGCCTACAGCCGTTAAGTTTGTTGTTAATAGCGGTAAGGGCGGCTTTGCCAGTTGCTCCGAAATGGAGTTCTTCCACAAAAATGTTGAAGACCCTCAAATAGCATCGGTACTGCAGGTGTTTACAGATATCACTTGCTCGGCGCTTAAAAGTGGGGTTACCCCCCAGCAAATAGAGGCTATGCCAGCCTTTTTCCAGCAGCTGGCTCGTAGCTTGCAAGACGGCACCTACCCAGAAGATGAAAAGCGTTTTCGGATACAAACGATAAAACCCTATAGTAATACCGATTACTGGGCTACCAAACTTCGTACGAACAAATATTCGCACTTGAATAATCCGCTGGGTATGGTGGCTAAAGCTAACCAGGAGTTTATTGTTTTGCTGGACCGTGTGCCCAATGTAAATGTACAGCTGATATCGTTGCAGGACTTAGGCCTGAATGATGGCAGGGATAGAAGAGTAAATTTGCGGGCAGGTATAAATAAGGTGAAGTTCCCTAAAGATGGGCAGCTTTTTGTGGAGTATGAAGGTAACGACCCTCGTATTATGCCAGACCTCCATATTCATATTCCGCCCCAAACAAAAGATGGCGCAACAAGTGTGTTTTGCGGGTTCAACGTTTATGATATGACTAAGGATAAAACCTGGGACAAGTACAAAGAGTATTTGGCTAAGGCCAAAAGCTGGCAAACAGAGGACAACAGCACCGAAGAGCGTTGCGTATTTACCCTTGTGGGCGAGCGTACCATAGTAACAGCAGACTTAGAGCTGTTGCGTGCACAGGACACAAAAGGGTATAACATTAACTCTGGGATACAAAACTATGACCAGGTGCTTGCCTGGCAACACGAATATGCGGGTATTGAGCCTTTCCGGAAGTCGGGCGAGTTTAATGCCAAACTTCATGTGACGACCTTAGATGGGGGGCTTTATGCAACCAATCACCGCGTCAATATCACAGCCGGAAATAAATCGGGTTGGGGAAATCCGGCGGGTGGTGGTTTTAAGAATACCTTCTACCGAGAAGAAATGAGGGACAATCGGGGTAAAATGTGGCCAGTAGCTCATGAAATGGGGCATATGAACCAGGGTGCTATTTACTTCCCCAGCAACAAGGAGTCCAGCAACAACCTTTTCTCGAACATCACTGTTAAGCTCTTTAATACCGTATCAACCCGCGGAAAGACCATTACAGACTTGGCTAACTACCGTTTTGCGCCCCAACGTTCTTGGGCTCGCTTTGGTCACCCTTTCACCATGCGAAATGGAGAGGTAGTGTACAATACCTACGATATGACAAACGAAGATCAGGACAAGCACGGGCTGTACAAAGGAGAAGACTCTAATATGCACACCCGTTTCTATTACCAGCTATGGCTGTATATGGACTACCTGCAGTTTGTGCCTGGATTTACCGTGAAACTCTTTGAGCTGGGCCGTACCCCCGAGGGTATGCTACGTGAAAATCAGGCCGGACAGGCGCAAATACAGTTTATGAAGAATGTGTGTACCGCTGCCAATATGGACATGACGGAGTTCTTTGACGCTTGGGGCTTTTTGACCCCCGTGAAGCAGTTTAAACTGCGTGCCTATGGCCTTTATAACTATGAGGTTACCCAAGAGATGATAGACGAGGTGAAAGCCTTTATGAGTAAGTTCCCGACCAAATGCCCACCCATACACTTTATAGAGGACCGTGGCTATGCCGATAAACCCGACGACCCCAAAAGTAAAAACCCCTCGCGTTTGGGTGGCGATGTGGGGCTTGTAGAAACCTTTACCGGTAGGGTGCAAATTACCAAGGACGTGAAATACTCGGTAGAGAATAGGAAATATACCGTTACCGATGGTGAACAGGCTGTAGGGTTCGAACTACGCCGCC